>NZ_VOPZ01000008.1 GCF_010470665.1 Desulfovibrio sp. JC022
CAGTGCGGAGACGGAAGCTAATCAACTCAGCCGCCGCTGTCAATCATTAATTTTCATGTTCTCGCAAAATATTTTTTCAATGATCTCAGTGCCTTGCTTTCGCTAAGCGCGGATTGGGAATCTATGCAAACCCGATCCGAATGTCAACAACTCTTTCAAAGCTTCTTAATCTTAACTTCTTCATAAATCCGCCCTTCCGCTGTCGTGCTCCCTTCAGGATTACTGCCACAACTTCAAAGCTAAAAACTAAGCCCCAGTCAGGGATTCCAAAGGGGCTTAGTCTCTTTGACCTCCGGAGGCGAAATCAAATTATCAAAAGCGCGAAGCGCATCAACTTCCCGGCTTCAACAGCCGAGGAAGAGGTTCTAGAGAAAACTAGGACCGGGGTCAAGGGGTTTTTGAATTATTGTTGGTATCCTGCCTTGGTAGCCTAATACACCCTCTTAAACTCAAGCGACTAACCACTCAAAGACAGCGCTACTCTCTCGTTATTCAAATAAAGCCCCCGACAGCAAAACACTGCGGGGGCCTAACATAACATATTTTAAAACCGCTATTCGCCGAGATACGCCTTCTGAATATCCGGGTTATCAAGAAGCTTTGAAGCTTCATCTTCCATAACCACACTCCCGGTCTCAAGCACATAGCCGCGATGGGCCATGCTCAAAGCAACCTTGGCGTTCTGCTCAACCAGAATTACCGTCGTCCCAAGCTTATTGATCTCTTTAATAATATCAAAAATCTGCTTGACGATAAGAGGTGCAAGACCAAGGGAAGGTTCATCAAGCAGCAAAACCTTGGGGCGACTCATAAGAGCCCTTCCGATAGCCAGCATCTGCTGCTCCCCACCGGAAAGAGTTCCTCCGGCCTGCCTGCGTCTTTCGCGCAGGATGGGAAACATTGCAAAAACCCGCTCCATATCATCAGCGATTTCGTTATCGCTACGGAAAAAAGCCCCCATATCGAGGTTTTCTTCAATGGTCAGCCGCGGGAAGATGCGCCTTCCTTCAGGAACCTGACAGAGTCCCATGGCAGGCAAACGGTCGGACGCAACTTTATTAATACGTTCGCCTTTGTAATAAATCTCACCGGCGGTGGCCTCGACGATATTGCAGATGGTCATCAGGGTTGTGGATTTCCCGGCACCATTGGCACCGATGATGGAAACAATTTCCCCTTCCATTACCTTGATGCTGATACCTTTCAGGGCTTTGATACTGCCATATCCAGCATGGACATCACGAAGTTCTAAGATAGGTTCTGACATGGCTTAATCCTTATTTGCCTTCATTCTACGCTTGGGAGGCAACAAACCCTGCGGTCTGAAGAGCATCATCAGGGTCATGACACCACCAAAAACCAGCATGCGATAGAGTTCAAAATCCCTGAAAATCTCCGGCAGAGCAATCAGGGCCAGCGCGCCGAGGATAACACCGGGGATTGACCCCATACCACCGAGAACAACCATGGAAAGAACCATTGCCGATTCAAGGAAGGTGAATGATTCCGGGCTGACAAAGCGCATACGGGCAGCATAAAAAGCCCCGGCCAGGCCCCCGAAGCAGGCCCCGGAACAATAAGCCAGTAATTTCATATAAAATGTGGGGATTCCCATAACCTCGGCAGCAGTCTCATCCTCGCGAATAGCTTCCCATGCGCGTCCGATACGGGAATGATTCAAACGGTAGACTGCGATAATGGTAAAAACCACCAGAGCGAGAATAACGTAGTAAATCAGGGAAAGTTTCTTGAGCCAGAGATGCTCCAAAGTCATGCCGTTAGCAAAGTCAGGCCAATATATGCCCGGTGCTTTGATCCCGGTAATTCCGTTAGGACCGTTGGTCAAACTCATCCAGTTATTAAAAACCATACGCACGATTTCCGCAAAACCGAGAGTGACAATCGCAAGGTAGTCACCGCGCATACGCATAGAACAGTAACCGATAATACAGGCCCCCAGTCCGGCAACAGCCGCACTTATGGGCAGGCAGATCCAAAAGGCCAACTTGTAGGAAACCGAAAGCAAAGCATAAGTATAGGCACCGAGCCCGTAAAAGGCGATATAACCGAGATCAAGCATACCAGCGAGTCCAACCACGATATTCAAACCGAGGCCGAGGCAGATGTAGATCATGCAGTTAATGGCCACATCCTGCGCATAACGTCCGAAGAGATGCGGGTAAGCACAGGCAAAAGCAAGTATGACAAAAGCCCAGACCGCAAATGGCAGAGTCGAAGTCGCCTTTTTAACTCCGCCGACAGCCGCGCCCGCAGGTTTAGTAATAAAATTGAATGCACCGATACTGTTCAGCTGTCTCAATACAAGAAGAAACGAACACCCGGCGGCAATCTTCCACCATACAGAAAAAGTTCTTGCCACTTCCAGTCCTTCAGGCTTGATCCCCAGCAGAGGCCAGAGCAGGACGAAGAGCCAGATCATCCCAACGCCTAAAGAAGTCCAGTGCTTTTTAAACTCTGGTATCGTCAACGTTCTCTCCCATGATTCCTGAAGGTCTGAAATAAAGCACTCCGATAAGGATCAAAAATGCGAACACATCTTTGTACTCACCAGAAATATAACCGGCAGCAAAAATCTCAACCATGCCGATGATAAATCCGCCGATCATGGCCCCGGTTATATTGCCGATTCCGCCCAGTACAGCGGCGGCAAAAGCTTTGATCCCCGGCACAAAACCCATATCGTAACGCACCGATCCGTAGTACAGACCGACCATGATCCCTGCCGCAGCAGCCAAACCGGCACCGATGGCGAAAGTAAGGCTGATAATGCGATTGGAATTAATCCCCACCAGCGCAGACATAATCTTATCCTGAGCAGTGGAACGCATGGCTTTCCCGATGCGGGTCTTGAAGACCAGAAAATTGAGGGCCACCAACAGAAAAGCGGTCAAACTGACAATAAAAAGCTGCATGTAAGACAGCATTACTGTTCCGAATTCGAATCCGCCCTGAGTCAGTTCGGTGGGATAGGGTCTGTCATAGACACCCTGTGTAAGCATCAAGCCGTTCTGCAAGAAAATAGACATACCCAGTGCTGAAAGGAGCACTGAAAGTCTCGAAGAACTGCGCAAAGGCTTATAAGCCACTTTCTCCACAGCCATAGCCAGCATAGCACAGTAGGCCATGGCCAGAATAAGTGAACCGGACAGGCAGACCCATGCCGGAGCACCCTGTGCGAGCAGGTAGCTCATGAAGATAACACCGACGTAACCGCCAGCAGCAAAAAACTCGCCGTGAGCAAAGTTAATGAGCTGAATGATGCCGTACACCATGGTATAGCCCAATGCGATCAGTGCATAGACACTGCCGAGGGTAATACCGTTGATGAGTTGCTGAAAAAAATATTCCATGGATTTCCGGGGGCTGTACGTAATGGTCCCTGCCCGTAACGGGCAGGGACCGACATGATTTGACTTCTAGTAGAGCTTACCGGTTGCGGGGTTCCAGTAGTTGACGAACTTGCCGTCCTCAACTTTACGGATAATGTAGTTAGAACCGGAATCTCCATTCGGCTTGAATTTGATATGCTTTGTAGCACCATCGTAATCAAGCTTCATGAGTTCAGCTTTAACCTTTTCAGGATCGGTAGAACCAGCTGCTTTAACAGCTTTCATGTAAGCCATGGCACTATCATAAGCATAACCGGAATATGCTCCGGGACTACCGAATTTAGGCTGGTATTTTGCATAAAATTCTTTGTACGCAGGAGCGTTATCATCAATATAGCCGAAAGTAAGATATACACCATCAGCTGCGTCTTTAGCAATTTCAATCAACTGCGGATGGTAAACAGCATCCTGTGCAAGACGTGCTGCTTTGATTCCCATACGCTTAGCCTGAATAAGCATCAGCGCACCGGTAGCAGAGTTCTGCATGGACATGTAGAAGACGTCAGGATTAGTGTTTTTAACTTTAGTCAGGATAGCTGAAAAGTCTTTGTCGCCCTGGTTAACATGCTCGTGCCCGAGGACCTTAATACCTGCTTCACTAGCGATTTTCTCAACGCCGTCAGCAAGACCCTGTGAGTATGCAGTTTTATCATCTACAATATAAACGGATTTAGCACCGAGTTTATCAAGCATAAACTTAAGGGCAATCGCGCCCTGATCATCATCACGGCCGCACATGCGGAACATGTATGGAAGACCGCGAGAGGTAACTTTCTCATTTGTGGAGGCAGGAGTAATCATGACAATTGACTCTTCATCCAGAACTTCGGAAGCAGGCAGAGTAGAACTGGAACAATAAGCTCCAACAACACCATTCACTTCTTCATTAATAAGTTTGTTTGCAGTAGCAACAGCCTGACGAGGTTCGCATGCTGTATCCTGAGGCAAAACTTCAATAGAGTCGAATCCGGGGATTCCGCCATTAGCTTTGACAACTTCAACAGCTGTGAGTGCGCCATTTTTGATGTCATTACCATCAGCAGCATAAGGTCCGGTCAAAGGTCCCATTGTGCCAATTTTAAGAGTTTTCGCGAAAACCATGCCGGAACCGAGCATCATGATAGCTGCGGTAAGCAGAACAGTCGTAAACAAACGTTTCATAGAATGAGCCTCCCTAAAGTAAATTAGATTAGTTACCCAGATATGCCTCAATTACAGCAGGATTTTTCTGAATCTCTTCAGGGTTACCCTTTGCAATCATCACTCCGTGATCCAAGACTACAAGCCGCTGGCAGATACCCATGACAACTTTCATGTCATGCTCAACCATAAGCACGTTGATGCCCCTTTCAGAGATTTTACGGATAGTTTCCATCAACTCTGAACTTTCCGCCGGATTCAAGCCGGCAGCGGGTTCGTCAAGCAGAATAGAGCTGGGCTCTGAAGCCAGTGCTCTGGCTATCTCAAGCCGTCTCTGATGACCGTATGGAAGACTTGACGCAACCTCGTCAGCATATTCGTCCAGCTCCGCGAAACGGAGTTCCTCCATGGCCTTCTCCTTGATCCGCGCCTCTTCCCTTTTTTGAGCCGGGGTGCGGAAAACAGCACCGAAAACTCCGCATGATGAGCGAGAGTGTTGGGCGACCATTACATTTTCAAGGGCGGTCATGTTCTGGAACAGACGAATATTCTGGAAGGTTCTGGCAATGCCTTTATGAAGCACCTGATACGGCTTAAGACCGGTTAGGTTTTCGCCGTTGTACTCCACGTGCCCCCCGGAAGCCGAATAGACCCCGGTTATCACGTTAAAGACTGTAGTTTTGCCAGCACCGTTGGGACCGATAAGCCCCACAATCTCTCCCGGCATGAGAGAGAAGTTAACCTCTGCCAAAGCCTGCAGCCCACCGAAGCGGACGCTCACGTCGTGTAAATGAAGTTCTGCCATATTGGACATACCTATACACATTATTCTTCTTAAGATCAAGATAGAAGACGATTTTTATTCCTTACTAACTCGATCTAAAGAATTAATATTCGCAACAACAATGTTTTACTGTGAATTAAAATATCCAGCTGATTGCAGAATCAGTACACAACTAAGTTTACAGCAATACAGTTGATCACCTGATCAAAGTACAGCAGAAAACAAATATAACTATGTTCTGCGTTCTAGTATTTTTCACTAACATTAGTATCTACATCTGCTGATTCGCATTTAATCATACAGATTATAATGCTTAATAAAAGTCTTTTCTTGCTTACAAAATTGTCCATAGATTTAGCACTATTTTCCATAATTGGCTAATTTTGAGAGAAATCATTACACCTTTGACTTTAGCTGACATTTGTCCACTCAAAACGTCTTTTTCATGAATTAAGTTCGAGTATTTTCATTTATTCAATCATATCACTATTAATACAGCAGTAAATAACTTTTCACTTATGTAATTTTTCCATAAAAAAATTTTATTCTGTCATACCTTATGCAAAAAAAGAGACCCTGTCCGCCAAGCGGACAGGGTCTCACATTCTTCAATTAAATGAAGCTACAGGCTTAAGCGGCCTACCAACCTTCGTCAGCGAAGGGGTCGGAACCAAAACCGAAGTCTTCAGCAGGTGCACCACCAGTTGCGGGGGCACCGGCGGAACCAGCATCAGCAGGAGCTGCGCCTTCAGCAACAGCACCGGCAGCTACGGTTACAACACCGTGCTTTTTAACGTCTTCGATCATCTTGAGGAGCTCATCAACCTTGCCGATGTACTCTTCAACTTTTTCCTGGGAAGTAACGATGACTTTATCGCCTTCGTCTTTACCAGCAGCTTCAAAAGCTTCACACTTGCCTTTGTATTCAGCCATGGCTTTTTCGGTTTCACCGAGTTTGCCTTCAGCTGCAGCAAGTTTGGTTTCGAGATCCTGAATCTTAGCAGCCTGTTCGGAAACAGATGCACGGTATCCAGCGAGCTTTTCGAAGATTGCGTCAACCTGACCCATCACGTCGCCGGGAAGAGCGCCAACGGATACGTTTTCGCCGAGACCGGAAACCTGACCGGTTTTCATTTTAGCCAGTTCAGGATGCTGTTCGTAAATCCAAGCTTTTGCAAGTGCTGCTGCAAAAGGTTCGAATTCAGCATCAATGTCTTTCTGAGTCATGTAACCCAGAAGTTCCTGAACAGAGTTGTTGCTTTCGCCACCCTTAATATAGGACACAAAAGTGCTCATGGGGAAAGTTTTGCGTGCTTCAGACATGGTTAGTTCCTCCTTGCTCTATTACAGAGTAAAAGTCTTTTCTTCACGGACCGGCATGGGCAGACGGCCGATGTATCTTGCATAAGTTAAAGCTGCGGTCCTGTAGACAAGGTGTCCGAGCTTGGACCACGGCAGATAGACAAACATCATGAATACGGCGATCAAGTGCACGTAGTACATGGGGTATGCGAGAGATGCTACGCCGAGAAGACGCAGGATTTCGCACATGATACCGGTAACGGCGATAGTCCAGATCAGGCCGAGCAGATACCAGTCATAATAACTGGAACCGTGTACGCCCTGG
This sequence comes from Desulfovibrio sp. JC022, assembly GCF_010470665.1. Classification (NCBI taxonomy): domain Bacteria; kingdom Pseudomonadati; phylum Thermodesulfobacteriota; class Desulfovibrionia; order Desulfovibrionales; family Desulfovibrionaceae; genus Desulfovibrio; species Desulfovibrio sp. JC022. The sequence goes on from NZ_VOPZ01000008.1 coordinate 6,962, forward strand.
TCCTGATTCAGGCGACGCTTGGTGAGCAGCACCAGTGAGTAAACCAGCAGTACCGCGCCGACGTTGGCCAGAATCTTAACCGGATGCCACAGCGGCATGGGAGTATGGCCGATGGGGCCGAGGAAAGGAATAATCTTTCCACCCCAGTGGGTTACAGCAACCACACCGGTAACAACCATCAGGCAGATGAATGCAACCATGATGAAACGGTGGCCGTTGAACTTCTGCTCATCAGCTTCGTCGGTTTCACCGCATTCTTTCCACTTGGAGTGAGTCAGCAGTTCGTTTTTGCAAACGTCGATGAAGCACTCCAGCATGCTGGGCTTTTCAGCTTTGTCACCTACAGCAAAGACCTTCGGTTGATCAGCGAATGATGCGATCAGGTTCTTCACTCCTTTGTAGAAGGTCCAAACCATGAAGCCGAAAGCAATCATGAAGATCGGGTCAATAGTAAAGTCGCCGGGGAACAGGTGTCCGTAGACGATTTTACCATCTTTAAGAGGGAAGAAGGAACCGCGAACTCCCGCCATGATGAACCAGATCACCATGTAGATAGCTGCCGGAATAGCAATAAGCTTGGGCAGGTGCTTGGGAGAAGCCATCCATTTACCGATAATGGAGGGGGTTACCATCTTCTGATAGGCCATGTTACGCAGACCTGCGAGCAGATCAGCAGGACGAGCGCCGCGGGGGCACAGGTCGGAGCAGGTACCGCAGTTGTGACACAGCCATATATCGATGTCATTTACGAGTTTATCTTTAAGGCCCCACTGAGCCCAGACCATTTCCTTACGCGGGTAAGGGTTGTCGGCAGGCGAGAGGGGACAGGCTACAGAGCAAGTTGCGCACTGATAGCACTTCTTGAGGCTTTCGCCACCGACTTCCTGCAATTCTTTGATGAATTGCAGATCCGGTTTAATGCGAATATCTTTTTCCATGTCGCGTCTACCTCCTAGTAGCCCTTGAACGGGTTAGGACCGATCTTAATCATCTCATTAACAAAGTTATCGATCATATCGGGTACTTTGTCATATTCGTCGATGGCAAGTTCAGCCTGTACAACACGTTCGGGTTCAACGCCAAGTCTGTTCAGAGAATCAGCGACGTTTTCCATACGGCGGTTACAAAGCTCAGACCCCTTCATAAAGTGGCACTGATAGTCTTCACCGTACTTACAACCGAGCAGCAGAACTCCGTCAATACCCTTGGACATTGCATCAGCAATCCAGATGGTATTCACTGAGCCGAGGCAACGGACGGGAACAACACGAACGTAAGGAGACCAGCCTTTACCGCGCATAGCTGCCATATCGAGTGCCGGGTAGGCATCGTTTTCGCAAGCAAGAACGATAAAGCGGGGACCGTCAGCTTCCATATCATCAGGTACGTTGACCTGTTTGATCATGGAACCGATCATATCGATGTTGTAGTTGTCGAATCCGATTACGCGCTCAGGGCAGGCCCCCATACAGGTACCGCAACGGCGGCAACGGGAAGGATTCGGCATTGGTGTTCCTTTTTCATCATCATCAAGTGCGCCGAAGGGACATTCCTCGGTACAACGCTTACACTGTGTGCAGCGCATGAAGTTGAAAACAGGATAGGTGTTGTCACCGGAGCGGGGGTGGACAGCAACGCCGTGGTTAGCGGAGTTGATGCACTGGATCGCTTTCAGCACAGCACCTGCTGCATCCTCACGGGCCAGACCCATGGACATGGGCTGACGGACACAACCGGCGGCGTAAATACCGGTACGGCGTGTTTCGTAGGGGAAGCAGATGTAGTTGGAGTCTGCGTATCCATCGAACTGCTGGAGATCGGGGAATGCAGGACCCTGTCTGTATACGAGGTTGATGGTCGGATCGTGCGCGGTGGTGGGTACCATACCGGTAGGAACAACAACCAGTTCAGCTTCGATTTCAATATTTTCGCCCAGCAGGGTATTATCCGCGGCGATAACCATTCCGGCACCCTCTTCCTTAATGGAAGTAACGGTACCCTTGGTCAGCATTACGCCGGGATTATCCTGTGCTGCACGGTAATAACGCTCGTTTACACCGGGGACCATCATGTGATCGTAGATGATGTAAGCAATAGCGTCTTCATTCATTTCGCGAACGTAGTTAGCCTGTTTGAGGGCTACCAAACTGCTCAGCTCAGAAGTATAGGGAAGGTGCTTGTAGGATTCCATGTCTTCATAGACAAATTTTTCCTCTTCTTCACCTTCAGCTGCTTCAGCTGCGGCAGCATCAGCCGCTGCGACCTCTTCTTCGGAACGGTTTGCGTATGCGTCTTCCTGAGCTGCGAATTCTGCTTCACTGAGGCGGGTATCAAGAACAAAGGCAACAGACTTAGCTGTCATTTTGCCTTCCTTAACTATCGCTTCAAATTCAGCTGCAGTCACAACCTTGGAAGAACCGTAACCCATGGGCTCTACGTATTTTGTATCCTGAGGTACCCAGCCGGTAGCCAGAACACATGCACCGACGGGCATCTCTTCAACACTTCCACCGACTTTCACTTTAGCAGTGTACTGTCCGGGAGCGCCTTCGAGAGCTTCGAGCTGTGCGGAGGTGAGCACTTTGATTCTGGAATTGGACTGAACTTCAGAGATCAGAGCCTCGATTCCGGTTTCATGTGCTTCAGTATAGGGGTAGGAAAGGGGAAATGTTTTGTACATTCCAGCAGCCTTACCACCGAGGTTGGCTTCCTTTTCCACCAGAATTACGTCGTGGTTGGTCTTGGCAGCGTAAATAGCTGCGGTAAGACCGGTGAAACCACCACCCATGACCATGACTACCTTATTGGCATCAAAAGCCTGAGATTCCTGCTCGTTAGTCTTGAGCAGCTTGGTAACACCCATTTTGACGTATTCGTTTGCCATTATTGTGAGGAGCTCAGGAATTTCGCCGTTAGGATCAGGCATGGTGCCGTCGGGATTCCTGAAAACCTTGATGCACTGTTCACGCAGGTTGACTCGTTCGACTGCGACACCGTCGAAGTCGAAAATATCCCAGTCAACGCGAGGGCTAGTGCCGCAGATACATACTGCGTCAACGCTGCCAGCGTCGATATCTTCCTGAATGAGCTTTCTTCCTTCCTCGCTGTTAAGACGCGGGTGCACCTTTACGACCGGACATTCGTTCGCGTAAACGCGACCGACAAGTTCAGCCATTTCTTCAGCGTTCAGGTAAGGAGATACGCTCGCTTGGTCGAAATAAACACCGATTTTTTCGGGCATGTCGACTACCTCCCTATGACCGTTTGAATCGCTTTGAGAGCGGCAGCAGTACCGGACTGGGCTGTCTTCATGACATCCAGAGGCTGCTTTGCACACCCGGCAGCGAAAATACCTTGTTCCTCACCGCCGACAATAAAGCCCTGATCGTCAACCTGTACGCCGGAGGGAACCGGAGTACCTGCCAGGCTGGGCTGCATACCGGTAGCCAGTACTACGAGATCATGCTCGTTCTGGGCCTTAATACCGGTTTCAGCATCCTCAACAGTGACGAGAACATTGCCGGAACCGGATTCTTCGATAACATCAGCGACCTTACCTTTAACGGCGTTGATCCTGTCATCGGAAAGAATGCGCTTGGCAAACTTGTCGTAACGTCCCGGAGTACGCAGATCGATGTAGTAAATAGTGACCTTTGCATCGGGATACTGTTCGCGAACATAAGCGGCCTGCTTCAAAGAAGCCATGCAACAGATGTATGAACAGAAATTGAGGTGATTTTCATCGCGGGAACCCGCACACTGTACGAATGCGATGTTTTTGGGCTGTGCACCGTCTGAGGGGCGCACAATCTGACCGTCGGTAGGTCCGCTTGGAGCTGCAAGTCTTTCCATCGCCATGTTGGAAATACAGTTCTTTACAGTACCTGCGCCGAGGTTGGAAAGTTTGGTAACATCGTAAGGCTTCCAGCCGGTAGCGTAGACGATGGAACCCACGTTAAGTGTGATGACCTTTTCCTCTTCTTTGAGATCGATAGCATCGATATCACCAAGGATCTTGAGGTCTTCATCGGTGCAATTTTCTTTTTCAAGAACGTACCTTGCGGGAAACGCAAAAGGAACGTCCATGTAAAGAGCCTTGCGGTCACAGAGTTTGAACTCAAATTCATCGGTAATGTCATTAGACAATTTCTCGATGACTTCTGTGAGATCAACACTACCGGGACCAACATATCTGGGTTTGATGCGAACCTTGACTTCGTAATTGCCTTTGGAACCGCCAATGGATTCCACTTCAGCCAAGGTAAAGAACTTAACGTTCTTATTGTTTTTGATTCTCTGAAACTGAATCTCCAGTCCGCAGGAAGGAGGACACAGCTTCGGAAAATATTTATTCAGCTGCATCACCCGGCCACCCAGATAAGGCGCCTTCTCCACGATGAAGACTTCATGGCCTACTTCAGCGGCTTCGAGTGCAGCGGTAATCCCACTGAACCCGCCGCCCACGACAAGTATGCTATTTGACATTCTCTATCCTCCTGAACTCTTTGAGGCCCAAGCCATAAAATGGCCCAAACCCGGACACCGACCGGTCTCGGTCGCAATTCGGATTCAGACCATTTCAATGCATTCCGAGAAAGAACGGCTGCGGGCATTAAGCCCGCAGCCGCATATAGTCATTCCCGGCTTAGGTGGGGATGATCTGGTGGTATGCTTTTTTGAAGACGTTAGTTTCGCCTTTTTCTACGTCATACTTGGAGTTGACGAAGCATTTCCACTTGGAGTCATCGAGACCCATGAAGTCACCACGGTAGTAGAAACCGGGGTAACGGGACTCTTCACGGAATTCAATGTGCTGCATGTGCAGGCGTACAGTCCACAGTCTGTGGAACTGTTCCCAACAACGCATGAGTTCGTGGAGGTCACGAGCTGCCAGTTTTCTGGAATCTTCTTCGAGCATTTCGAGGAGGTGGAAACCAGTGTGCAGCAGGGACTTGGAAGTCACGTACATGGTACCAACACCACCACCGTATTCATCAGTAGCCTTCATCAGGCGCATCATGAAGTTCTTAGGAGTGATGTAGTTGGGGTTAACTACGGGGTCGGTAGAGAGAGCTTTACCTTCTTCGTAGGTGTACCAAGGCTGGTAGATTTCTTTCAAAAGAGCAGGGCCGTCAATTTTCAAAGTCGGCTTGAAGTCTTTGTGATCTACACACCAGCGTACCATCTGCTTACCAACGATACGACCTTCAGCGTGAGAACCGGAGGAGAACTTGTGACCGGAAGCGCCAACACCGTCAGCACATGTCCAGAGGCCGTTAACAGTAGTCATACGGTTGTAGACTTTACCGTTGTCAGCTTTCACTTTGTAATCTTCGGGAACCCATTCTTCATCAGGACCGGAAGTCCAGATACCACAGCAACCGGAGTGGGAGCCGAGGAGGTAAGGTTCGGTAGGCATGATTTCAGAGCCGGACTCTTCAGGCTTGATGTTCTGACAAGCCCAGAGGTTAGCCTGACCAACACACATATCGAGGAAATCTTCCCAAGCTTCGGACTCGAGGTGTTTCTGCTCAGCGGGGGACAGCTCTTTGAAGGTGTTCTGCAGTGCGGTAGCGGTGTCCATGTAGATGGGGCCGCGGCCTTCACGCATTTCACGGAGCATCATGTGGTTACGCAGACAGGTCGGGATAACGTGACCTTTAGCGTAGCCGCGATCTTCGTAAGGCTTGAGCATTGCGCGGTTAGTTTCGCAGTAGTCTTCGCCTTTGTAGTTGGTAGCTTTTGCTTTGAAAAGCAGGAACCATGCGCCAACAGGACCGTAACCGTCTTTAAAACGAGCGGGTACGAAACGGTTTTCCATCATGGTCATTTCAGCGCCAACCTGAGCACACATGGTGTAGGTGGAACCTGCGTTCCATACGGGGTACCATGCACGACCGAGACCTTCACCAGTAGAGCGAGGACGGTAAACGTTTACAGCACCACCGCAAGCTACAACAGCTGCGTTACATTTGAAAACGTATACTTTGTTTTCGCGTGTGGAGAAACCAACTGCACCAGCGATGCGGTTAGGCTCATTAGCGTCGAGGAGCATTTTAACGATGAAAATACGTTCCATGTAGTTGTCTTCGCCGAGAGCAAGCTTAGCTGCTTCAGCGACGATGCACTTGTAGGACTCACCGTTAATCATCATCTGCCAGCGACCGGAACGAACGCAAGCGTCGCCGTTACGCAGGGAGAGACCAGCTGCTTTAGCAGCTGCACCGTCGAGGTTTTTACCGTCTTTTTTGATCCAGCAAGGCAGGCCCCACTCTTCAAAAAGGTGAACGGAATCATCAACGTGACGGCCGAGGTCATAAATAAGGTCTTCGCGAACGAGGCCCATGAGGTCAGTACGAACCATGCGTACGTAGTCATCAGCATCGTTTTCGCCGAGGTATGTGTTAATAGCGGACAGACCCTGTGCGATAGCACCGGAACGTTCCATAGCAGCTTTATCAAGCAGCATGATGGAAAGGTCGCCACCAACTTTTTCGATCCAACGGCATGCTTCATAAGCAACACCGCAGTTACCCATACCACCACCGACGAGGAGCAGGTCCACGTCTTTTTCTATAAGCTCAGGTTCTGCGAGAGCAACACCTTTAGAGGCTTCTTTACTAGGGAGAAGAGGCATGTTTCCTCCTTACTTAGGTTTTTGATTGCACGAATTAATAAGTCCGACTTCTTTCAAATTTAGAGAAGGGGAGTTAATTAATCCAGATCCTTCCAAGCAGTAGTCTTGTCTGCATCGGCAACATCAACTTTAAGACCAACTACTTCTTTAGGAGTAGTAAGTTCAGTCTCGGTGAAGAGAAGTTCGTTGTCGAGGTCAGTAGGCTCGGGCTTACCTTCATAAGGTTTAATGGAACCTTCAGGTGTAGTACGGATGGGGAACTTGAAGCGCTTAACGTCACCGTTACGGAACTTCACAGTCCACATGATGTCTTCAGCAGAACGCATGGGGATAGAAGTACCGCCCATGGGTGCGAAGTCACCGTAGGGGCGAGCTTCGATAGCGCCCTGAGGACAAATTTTTACGCAGGAATAGCACTCCCAACAGCCTTCAGGCTCCTGGTTGTAAGCGCGCATTTCTTCAGGGTCCAGGATCATAAGATCGTTAGGGCAGATGTACATGCAGGCGGTCTTTTCTCCACCTTTACAGCCATCACACTTTTCCGGATTGACAAAGGTCGGCATACCTAGTCCTCCTAAAAGGGTTTAATGTTATCAATCACCGACATCCTAAAAACCATTCATAACAGCCTAATATTTCAGGCTCGTGAAAATAGTAACTATCAAGCCCGATTCTCGGTGTCAAGGCGAAAGTGAAATTTAGAACAAGCTAATTTCAAATCCGCTATATAAATGGTTCTGAAACACCGCCGCCAAACTTTCCGAGTACTTATAAACAGACTCGAACTATTGCGACAAAACAATAATGTGTTCCATCATGGATTGGTATTTAGTTCAATCTAGCCTTTAATTGCAAGCCTTTTTTTCATATTGTGGGATTTTCTTCACAACTGTTCTAACAAACCGATTTTACAAGGCAAGACCATAGACTTTCACCGGATTTTCTCTAGACTAACTCCGAATTCAACCCCAATCTTATATGTTACCCTCAAACAGCGACCCAACATGAAATATGCAAGTAAGCACTCAGACCACACAAGCAGACCTTAATAGCAGACCAAACCAACCCACCCCATTTATCAGCAAACCAGCTTCGAACCCTGCTCCATCCAATACAAGACACTACAATTCCACACGATTCTCCTGCAAATCTCCCCCAGAAATCCCTCCAACACAAAAGAGAACGTGAAAAATTTCACTCCATTTCAATTTTGCCCTTGACATTTCTTTCACAAACCATTCATAACCCCTCTTAAGCTTTATGGAGAAATTGAGTTTTTGGACTATCCCACAAGCTCACTCCATGATATTGGTTTTTACGATATTTCGTTCCGCAGACCCGCTTCATATTTATTTGAAGCGTTGCCTCCATCCAAAACCCGGAGGCCGAAGACTAGATTCCGGAGGTCTTGCGGAAGGGCCAAGGTGTTGAAAAAATAATTACTACAAGGAGACGTAAACATGTCTAAGCTCGTAGCCCCTCACGGTGGTAAAGGTCTCGTATGCTGCCTTCTCGAAGGCGCAGAACTCGCAGCAGAACAGAAAAAAGCTGCTGATCTTCCCAAAATCGAAATTTCCGCCCGCGCTAAAGGCGACCTCATCATGATGGGTTGTGGTGGTTTCTCTCCCCTGAACGGTTTCATGGGTAAAGCAGACTGGAAAGGCGTTTGCGAAAAATTTCTCATGGAAGACGGCACTTTCTGGCCTGTTCCGGTTACCCTCGATTCCGACGACGAAAGCGTTAAAGTCGGCGACGAAATCGCTCTCGTAAATGACGGTGAAGTATATGCTACCATGCAGATCACTGAAAAATACGAAATGACCGAAGAAGACAAAAAATGGGAATGCTACGAAGTATTCAAAGGCGAAGGCGAAGAATCTGAAGATTCCATCTTCTGGAAGACCGCACTTGAAGATCACCCCGGTGTTCAGATGGTTATGGCTCAGAAGAAATACAACCTCGCTGGTCCCGTTAAAGTCCTCTCCGAAGGCGAATACCCCGAGCAGTACAAAGGCGTTTACCTGCGCCCCGCAGAAACTCGTGCCATGTTCGACGAAAAAGGCTGGTCCACAGTTTCCGCTCTCCAGCTCCGTAACCCCATGCACCGCTCTCACGAGTTCCTCGCAAAGATCTCCATCGAAGTTTGTGACGGTTGTCTGATCCACTCCCTGATCGGTAACCTCAAGCCCGGAGACATTCCTGCTGAAGTACGTGTTAAAGCTATCGACACTCTCGTTGAGCACTACTTTGTTAAAGAAAACGTTATCCAGGCTGGTTACCCCCTTGATATGCGTTACGCAGGTCCCCGTGAAGGCCTCCTCCACGCTACCTTCCGTCAGAACTACGGTGTTAACCGCATGCTGATCGGTCGTGACCACGCTGGTGTTGGTGACTTCTACGGTCTGTTCGAAGCTCAGGATATCTTCAACAAGATTCCTTACGCAACCGAAGCTTGTCCTGAGCCCGGTAAAGCACTGCTTTGCGAGCCCATGAAAATTGACTGGACTTTCTACTGCTACAAATGTGACGGCATGGCTTCCCTGAGAACCTGCCCTCACAACAAAGAAGAGCGCGTAATCCTTTCCGGTACCAAACTGCGTAAAGCTCTCTCCGACGGTGCTGAAATCGTAGACCACTTCGGTCGCGACGAAGTAATCGTACAGCTCCGTGAATACTACGAAGGCCTCACCGAAAAGGTTGAAGTCAAAATGCAGGGCGCAGCTTCCGGCGACGCAATGTAATTAAAGTAGTATCACTACTTGCATATTCAGGGAGGAGGCGGCAACGCTTCCTCCCTTTTTTTGTTTTTTTACTGGCGGATAGAGAAGCTTTTTCACCCCCAGACAGAGGGGTTGCTCATTATATAAAATCGCGCTATTAAGGTGGACTTCTCTATATCACATTTCAGGAAACAAAAATAATGCCCGAATATAAAAAATTTGACCGTTCCGGCGGTTCCGCACCGCGTAGACAGTCCCTGCTCGACGAAATCAAAGAGCTGGACGCAAGACTTCTTTCCATCGTATCCCGCAGAAATTACCTCATGGGTAAAGCTGCATCCAAGCGCAAACAGAAAGGTTTGCCCCTTGGTGACCCGGATATGGAAAGACGCATCTTTGAAACATGGACCGCTGAAGCCGGTAGCAAAAAATTCGACCTTAAAACTGCACGTCGTGTTTTCGATCAGCTCAACAACCTTGCTTACGCAGGAGTTGCCAAACCCGAAAACCGCAAGCTTTCTACATATGTTCTTTCTCCGCCCCAAAAGCCGGTTAATGTCAATTTTGACGGCCCCGGTTCGCTTTTTCAGTCTAAACTCTGGATCGCACTCAGTGCTGCTGCCGGAGCTGAAGCTCAGATGGGCCCCCTGTGCGTCAACGATGAGATCACCGAACTGATCAAAGCCTTCAACCAGTCCGGTGCCCATATCTCATGGGATGGTGAAACCATTGAATCCCGCGCCGGAGACGGAATCGACTTTGAGGAAAAACTCGTCTTTGCCGGTGACAATCCCATGACCATGTATCTGGCCATTGCTTTTGGTCTTAAAACAGTGGGCAAATTCAAGATTGCCGGAGGTCCGATCCTCAAGCAATATGATTCCCGTCCTCTGGCAGAAATCCTTTCTCCGCTGGGAGCAAGACTTAATACTCTTGATCTGCAGAGCCACGGATTACCTGCACGCCTTGAATGCGGCGGACGCATGGCTTCCTCTATTGAAATTTCTGAAGACACACCTGCGGAATTTGTTGCTGCTCTCGCGCTTGCTGCATGGACCTATCCGCAGGGCTTGACCATTAAATTCGCTGAAGGCTGGCATGGTATGTATCTCCTTCAGGAGGTTGTGGAAGTTCTAGGAATATGCGGCATAAAAGCGAAACTGAATAATACGGAATGTAGCGTTCCCGCCACAAAAGAAATTTCAGTTCCTGAACAGCCTGTCATTGCACTGGAACCTGAACTCTGCGCCGCTCTGCTGGCAATCCCCGCCTTTAGTGGCGGACAGGTTACCATTAATGGTGACTGGCCGAAGAACGTTGTAGCCGAAGATGCACTCAAGACATTGAAGTCTGGTGGTGTTGATATTGAAATTTCCAAAGGAAGCATCACCGCAACCAAGGGTGAAACCGCGACTGAAGCTTTTTTTGATTTCGGAAATGCAAATGGCCTCTTCCCCATTGGCCTGGCCCTCGCGGTCAACTCCCGCTCTGAATGCAAAATCAGCAACATTGCTGACGCAGTTATGTTCGAACAAGGTATTGAACTTCTCGAACGCCTCGGCATCAGATACGAACGTGGAGATGATGAACTGACCGTTATTCCCGGCAGACTCAAATGGGATGAAGCATGGTCCGCACCATCTCCTTTCTTCGGTATTGCTCTCGGTCTTATGGCCTGGATTCGTCCGGGTATTGCCATTGAAAACCCCGGCGATCTAACAGAACTCTGGCCTCGTTACTGGACCCTCTACAACAGCCTGCCGGAAGTCGACGGACTAAAAGACCCAGAGATTAGGAAAAAAGATGAATCAACAACCCGAAGAAGAATCAAAATCGATTAGTATCCCTGAGATCGAAGTAGAAATTGAGAACTTTAAGAAGGAACTTACACTTTGCAAAGAGCGGGTAAAAACGCTGATGGAAAGTGAAGATCCTTCTGAAGGGATCTTTTTTGCCAAAGAAATCTTCGAATCCAAGCAGGGTAAACTGCGTCTGGAAGCAGAAATTGACATCCGTCAACGGAAAATAAACCGAATGCGCCTCGGAATGGAAGGATAACAGAATCCCGTCCTCATAACAGCTTTAGCGGGCACTTTATGAAGTACGCGGGATAGCTACGTACAACAGGACACTTAGTTTCAAATCAGCTTATGAAAAGCACAATCACACCGGAGGAATCATGGGTTTAAATATTACTGAAAAGATCATATCAGCACATCTTTTGGACGGCGAAATGAAGCCGGGAACAGAAGTCGGGCTACGAATTGATCAAACTCTGACTCAGGATGCCACCGGCACCATGGCTTATCTGCAATTTGAAGCAATGGGGATCGATAAAGTCCAGACCGAACTTTCTGTAAGTTACGTGGACCATAACACCCTGCAAATGGGTTTTCGCAATCCCGATGACCATCAGTATCTGCGTACTGTTGCAGCCAAGCACGGCGTAGTCTTCTCCCCTGCCGGAACCGGTATCTGTCACCAGCTGCATCTGGAAAACTTTGCCAAACCCGGCAAAACCCTGATCGGCTCCGACAGCCACACACCCACAGCAGGCGGACTCGGCATGCTGGCCATGGGCGCGGGCGGCCTCTCAGTTGCTCTGGCTATGGCCGGACAGCCTTACTCCATTCCCATGCCCAAAGTGGTCAAAGTGGAGCTTTCCGGCAAACTGACCGGCTGGGCCTCTGCTAAAGATATAATCCTCAAGCTGCTTGAACTCAAAACAGTCAAAGGCGGAGTGGGCATTGTATTTGAATTCGCGGGTGAAGGCGTAAAAACTCTTTCCGTTCCTGAACGTGCAGTTATCACTAATATGGGCGCGGAACTGGGTGCGACCACATCCATCTTCCCCAGTGATGAAAATACCAAAACTTTTCTTAAGGCCATGGGCCGTGAAGAGGACTGGTCCGAACTTATCGCCGATGCAGATGCAACCTACGCCGAAGTCGTTGAAATAAATCTTTCCGAACTTGAACCTTTGGTGGCCCAGCCGCATATGCCGGACCGGGTCGTGACCGTTAAATCCCTTGCGGGACTTAAGGTCAACCAGTCTGCCATCGGTTCCTGCACCAACTCCTCTTACTCCGACCTGAAGACGACTGCACTGATCCTGCAAGATCAGCAGTTGCCTGAAGGTGTGGACCTAATGATCTCCCCCGGTTCCAAGCAGGTTCTCAAGATGCTTGCTTCAGATGGGCTGATCGGTAATTTCCTTGATTCAGGAGCAAGACTGCTCGAATGTACCTGCGGCCCCTGCATCGGCATGGGCGGTTCCCCCACCTCTGCCGGAGTAAGCGTACGTACCTTCAACCGCAACTTTGAAGGACGCAGTGGAACACAGGATGCGCAGGTTTACCTCGCCAGCCCTCAGACCGCTGCCAAACTGGCTCTTGCCGGGGAATTCACTGATCCTGCAACCTGGGGTACCCCTCCTGCCAAGATCGAATTCCCGTCCGATGTTCCCTCTATCCGCCATCTTTTCATCTTTCCCCCTGAAAACGGTGAGGCAATTGAAATTGTACGCGGACCAAACATCATCCCCCTTGAAAGCTTCTCCGCATTGCCGGATGAAATTTCTTCGGAAATCCGCCTCAAGGTCGAAGATGACATCACCACCGACCACATTCTTCCTGCCGGAGCGCAGATCACAGCACTCCGTTCCAACATCCCGGCAATCAGCGAATACATTTTCAGCCGGGTTGATGAAGGATTTGTGGGTCGCATGAAAGAATCCGACAACGGAATCATCCTCGGCGGTGAAAATTACGGACAGGGTTCCAGCCGTGAACATGCTGCTCTCGGCCCCCGTCATCTCGGGGTTGTTGCCGTTATCACCAAGTCTCTTGCACGCATTCACCGTGCAAATCTTATCAATTTTGGCATTCTACCCCTTGTACTCTCTGAAAAGAGTGATTACGACATACTGTCGGAAGGTAGTAAATTGACCCTCGATACCACTTCCATCACCCCCGGCGGCGAAAGTGTCGCAGTGGCTGACGGTGCTGAAATCAAAGTCAAGAATGACCTTTCGGAAAAAGAACTGGATATAATCAAGGCCGGCGGCCTGCTTAACTACGTCGGCAACCTATTGTAAATGAGTATGGCAGGGCTTGCGCTTGTGCGCTGGCCCTGCCAGTGTAAATAGAATCAACATTAGAAAGCAGCACCTGCTGCAAACGGAGACGGAAGAAGCCATGATGGACATTCTGCGCCAAAATGCCCAGAGCTGGGGCATCAAAATCGCTTTCGGTATCATTATCGCAGTTTTTATTTTTGCCTTCGGCGCCGGCGGTTTCAACGGCAACACCGACCCGGTAATCGCTTATGTTAACGACCAGCCTGTGCCCACTCAGGAATTCATGCAGGTCTACCGCGAAACCGCTGAAGCATTACGGGCCCAGAATCCCACCATTGACTCCGATCAGCTTCAGGCACCTGAATTCAAGAAAGCAGTTCTTGAGCAGCTGGTCAGCAAAAAACTTCTGGAAGCTGAAGCACTGAAACTCGGTCTTTCTGTTTCCAACAGCGAACTTTCCTACGGCATCAGGCAGATTCCCGCATTTGCTGACCAAGACGGCAAATTCGACATGAATCTTTATCAGGCTTTCCTGCAAAGCAGACAAATGTCCGCTGCCACCTTTGAAAACGACATGCGTAACAGCGCGTTGATTCAGAAACTTCAGGAATATGTGACCCTGCCGGTCAAACCCACTGAAGCCGAAGCCCGTGCCCTATTCGACTCCGCTTCTGAGAAAGTTCAGATCGACTATTACTATGTTTCCGGTGCTGATTTCGTTAAAAACATGAAAATCAGCGACAAGGAAATTGAAGATTTCTACAAAGCCAACCCGGACAAGTTCACCATTCCGGGACGCGCTATTGTAAAGTACATTGCTTTCACACCGGAAGAACTCTCCATCAACGAAACTGTAACTCCCGAAGAAATCAATGCTTACTACGCAGCAAACAAGGAATCTTTCCAGCAGGAAGAACAGCTTAAGGCCCGCCACATCCTTATCGCTGTAGATGAAAATGCTGCGGAAAAGGACGTGGCTGCTGCGGAAAAGAAAATCAAAAAAGTTCTCGCCAAAGCGAAATCCGGTCAGGATTTCGGCAAACTGGCAAAGAAATACTCCGAAGGCCCCAGCAGCTCTAAGGGCGGCGAACTGGGCTGGTTCGGACACGGTGCCATGGTTAAACCTTTTGAAGATGCAGCATTCGCACTCAAAAAAGGTGAAGTCAGCAAACCCGTCCGTACCCGCTTCGGCTGGCACCTGATCAAAATTGATGATGTACGCGAAGCCGGTCAGAAAAAACTTGATCAGGTCAAGGATGAAATCAGCTCCATGATCGCTCAGGAAAAAGCTGCTGACTCCATCACTGACAAGCTTGACCACGCCATCGACCTTCTTGCTTCCGGCCTCAAACTGGACAAAGTATCAGAAGAAATCGGCGTAGCATTCAAGAAAAGCGAACAGGCGACTGTGCAGAACCTTTCCCGTGCCTTCGGCATGACCGAAAGCGCAGCTCAGACCATCATCGCCCTGCCTAAAGGCAGCGCAACTGAAATGCCTGTTGCCATTGACGGCGGCTACATCCTCGTTGAGAAAGAGGAAGATGTTCCCCCGACCCTGAGCCCGCTCAAGGATCAGAAACAGGACATCGAAAGCTTCCTTTCTCAGCAGAAAGCCATGCAGCTGGCTAGAGTCAAAGCCATGGCCATCAGGGCTAAACTTGCGGACCAAAAGACTGCTGCCAAGGAACTCAAATCCATCAAGAAAGATCTCAAGACCTCCGAACCTTTCGGTCGTGACGGTTTTGTTCCCGGTCTGGGGATGAACCCCAAACTGGCTCAGGCTGCTTTTGCAACCAAGCAAGACCAGTGGATGTCTGATGTTTTCGAGCTTCCCGGCGGATTCATTGTTGCCCGTGTTGATGACCGTATTCCTCCCAAAGAAGAAGCTTGGGAAACCCAGAAAGAGATGGTCATGAACGCCCTGTTCCAGCAGCGTGCCAACGAAGTGTTCAACGCATTCCTTGCTGAACTGCGATCCAAAGCTCAGGTTGAGTACGTCCGCAAGGACCTCCTGAACTAGTCTGAACACACTCAGATTAAATCAAAGGGTCTGTTCTTGCGGGAACAGACCCTTTTTTTCGTTACGTACATATCTTTGTTTTAAACACCTCTTTTATCTTGCACAGTTTTTTCCTACAGAGTAACAACTAAAAACTACTGTCACAGCTATACTGGCAGAGATTTCATAGGATAACAGACCATGCTCAACACTCCCAAAGGATATAAATTTGCAGCCCTTGAGGCTGGCTTCAAGTACCACGGCCGGAATGATCTGGCCCTGATCCTAAGTGATATGCCTGCGGTCGCCGCTGCGGTTTTCACAAAGAACAAATTTCAAGCCGCTCCGGTAACTGTTGGTAAGGAAATTCTTGCTGAATCTCAAACTGTCCGCGGTGCCATAATCAATGCCGGTCTGGCTAATGCCTGCACAGGGGCTGAAGGAATTGAAGACTGCCGGGAAAGTCTTGTGCTGGTCGCAAAGTATCTGGGCTTGAATTCCCGTGACCTGCTCCCCTCCTCCACCGGGGTCATCGGCCCGCGCTTTAATATGGATAGATGGCGTGAAGCAGCACCGAAACTAAAAGGTGCACTTGCTGAAAACGATCCGGTCAAGGCGGCTAAGGCCATCATGACCACCGACAAATTTCCCAAACTGGCCTGGGGTGAGATTGAATGCGACGGTAAACCCTTGCGCATGCTCGGCATGTGCAAAGGCGCGGGCATGATATCCCCGAACATGGCCACTATGCTCGGATTCATTACCTGCGATGCTGAAGTAGATCCCAAATGGTGGCAGGAAACCCTGCACCGCTGCATCGACAAAAGCTTCAACTGCGTAACAGTTGACGGCGACACCAGCACTAACGATACAGTCATGGCCCTTGCCAACGGTACTTCCGAAGTCAAAGCTGACACCGACGAAAAAAAAGCTGCAATAGAAGCCCTGTTGCTTGATATCTGCCAACAGCTTTCCTACATGATCGTGCAGGATGCCGAAGGCGGAACCAAGGTCATGCACATAAATGTCAGCGGAGCAACTTCAGATGAAGATGCGGAACTCATGGTCCGCGCAGTGGGCAATTCTCCGCT
Source organism: Desulfovibrio sp. JC022 (assembly GCF_010470665.1). Lineage (NCBI taxonomy): Bacteria > Pseudomonadati > Thermodesulfobacteriota > Desulfovibrionia > Desulfovibrionales > Desulfovibrionaceae > Desulfovibrio > Desulfovibrio sp. JC022. Next base: position 23,487 of record NZ_VOPZ01000008.1, read on the forward strand.
GGTCAAGACAGCTCTTTTCGGCGAAGACCCCAACTGGGGCAGAATTGTCGCGGCAGCCGGACGCAGCGGCGCTGAATTCGACCCTGATAAATTGACCCTGAGTTTCGGCAAAATCGTCGTCTTTGAAAAAGGAAAACCCGTCGAAGGGGACATGGACGCCCTGCTCGAACCAATCATGCGTAAACAGGATGTTGAAGTGAACATCACCCTCGGTGACGGTAATGGTTCTTCCGTGCTTCAGGCTTCCGACCTGACCCGCGAATACATCAGCATCAACGCCGATTACAGATCGTAACAATCTTACAATTTTAAGATACAACCAGATATTTATATGATGAAAAACCTTAAAAACCGCGACAAGATGACCAGACTTGCCGACTTCCTCTTTGAGGTCGGCATGCTGCGCAAAACACCGCGTACCGGATATCAGTTTCTGGGCACAGGCTCTGAATCTGTTGCCGACCATTCTTACCGGGTGGCGGTACTGGGGTATGTGCTGGCCGACATGGCCGGGGCTGATATGGCCCGCACTGTTTTCATGTGCCTTTTCCATGACCTGCACGAAGCCCGTACCGGAGACTTCAACTACGTAAACCGGATATACAACCGCAGCTACCGTGATAAAGCCCTGCGTCACACACTGGCCGGGACGGGGCTGGAAGACAAAGTCTTTCCCCATTGGGAAGAGCTTGAAGAATGCGAAACAATTGAATCCAAACTGGCTCAGGACGCTGACCAGCTGGACTTCATCCTCAACCTCAAAGAAGAACTTGATATGGGCAATCCTTATGCCGGGAAATGGCTGGAATCGGCATTAAAGAGATTGCGCACTGAAGAAGGCCAGAAACTGGCCGATAAAATAGCTGAGACCGATCACAAGGACTGGTGGTATCTCGGACCGCCGCCCAGCTGGTGGGAAAACAAAAACGGCCTTGATGACGAAGATTGAAACAAGACCGCATAAAATCAGCCGAGCAAGATTTAATACTGCTCCCGGAACCTTTTCACTCTTTTATTTTGCAGATCATTGTGCTAAGTGTATCGTTTAGGCTGCTTTTTCATTAATAATATATTTTAAATTTTATGGTAATCAACTGACGATGTCCCAAGCTGAAACTGAAAATAAATTACTTCTCCCGTTCAATATGATCGGTAAGTGCTGCATGAATATCCTTGCTGAAGCAGGAGCCATGTTCATTTTCCTCATGGACGGGTTGCTTCATATTTTCAGCTCTCTGGGCATCTTCAACAAAACCATCAAGGAACTTTACTTCATCGGAGTGAAGTCCATTACCGTAATATCCCTGATCGGCCTTTTCACAGGCATGGTTGTCGGCCTTCAAACCCAGTATGCCCTATCCAAATTCGGCTCCGACGGTTTTTTAGGGGCTGCTGTTGCTCTTTCACTTGTGCGCGAACTCGGGCCTGTCCTTACCGCCATAATGCTCACCGGACGAGCTGGATCATCCATGACTGCAGAAATCGGGGTTATGCGTATTTCTGAACAAATCGACGCTCTTGAGCTCATGGATATAAACCCCATGAACTATCTGGTCAGCCCCAAGTTGCTGGCCTCAATCATTTCCTTCCCCATCCTGACCGCACTTTTTGACCTGATCGGCATAGCTGGCGGCTACATGACCGGAGTAAGCCTGATGGGCGGCAATGCAGGAGTGTATTGGCACCGGGTGCACACCGCCCTCGGCTGGGATGATATTTCCGCAGGGTTCAACAAATCCCTTGTTTTTGCAGTGCTGGTCTGTACCGTATGCTGCTTTCAGGGTTATTTCACCCACCACCGTAAAGACGGTAAAGGCCCCGAAGGCGTAAGTCAGGCAACTACTACCGCAGTAGTTATGTCCTGTGTGCTGGTTCTCGTAGCAGACTACATCATAACCTCCTTACTTCTCTAGAGGTATCGCATGAGTTCAACAGCACCGGATATCAAAATCGAGAACCTGACCATCGGCTATGATGGCAATCCTGTAGTTACCGATATCAACGCCACCCTTCCCGGCGGAGGAATTTCTGTTATCCTCGGACGCTCAGGCTGCGGGAAGTCCACCCTGCTCAAGAACATCCTCAAACTGAATACTCCCATGGGCGGTGCAGTCTACCTGGGCAGGCACAATATTTACGAACTCAAGCGCAAGGCTTTCCGTTGCCTCAAGCAGCGCATCGGCGTGCTTTTTCAGGACGGGGCACTACTCGGAGCCCTGAATCTTTTTGATAATGTGGCTCTGCCGCTTCGTGAACACACCCGGCTGGGGCAGCCGGAAATATACGAAGTGGTCAAGGCCAAGCTCAGCCTCGTGGGACTCGAAAAGTTTATGGATTACTATCCCAACGAACTCTCAGGAGGCATGCGCAAAAGGGCCGGACTGGCCCGGGCCATGGTCATGGACCCGGATATCCTTTTCTGCGACGAACCTACATCAGGACTTGACCCCATCAACTCGGCGGAACTTGACGGGCTGCTTCTCGAACTCAAGGAAAGGTTCGACATGACCATAGTGGTGGTCAGCCACGATCTGGCCAGCATGAAAACCATTGCCGATTACGTTGTTGTTCTCGGCGAAGGCAAAACACTTTTCAAGGGACAGAAGAAAGAACTTCTGACAACCGATGAACCTTACCTGCGTCAATTTCTGGATCGAGCAGGGGAAAAGCGTGAAAACCCACGCCTGACCATGGCTCCCTTAGATCCTTCGGTTATGAAAATGAATTGCGCCAAATACATTGGCGACTTGAACAGCAATTAAATTGATACGGAATCCGGCATGAAAAAATACCCCAAAGAAACAGCAGTCGGCATATTTGTCATTCTCGGCCTGCTCTGTATTATTTACATGAGCGTAAAACTTGGTGATGTGCATATGTTTTCGGACGACCATTACCATGTGACTGCCAGCTTTAACGACGTGACCGGATTAAGGGTGAATTCACCTATTGAAATGATGGGCGTTCCTATCGGTTATGTGAATAAAATCGATCTTGATCTTGAAAAACAGAAAGCCGTGCTGACCTTGAGCATTGAAAAACGTCTCAGCCTTACTGATGACGCCATTGCTTCGGTAAAAACCAGCGGTTTGATCGGGGACAAATATATCAAGATAACTCCCGGCGGAGTGGGTGATCCCATTGAACCAGGTGGAGTTATAATTGAAACTGAGTCCGCAATTGATATTGAAGACTTGATCAGCAACTATGTTTTTGGCAAAATCTAAAAATGAACAAAATAAATAATCGGTTCTCAAAAATGAAAAGAACATTATCAATATTAGTTATAGTCGTGCTCCTCTGTCTTTCAGCCGGAGCCGGATTTGCAGCAGAGAATTCCCCTATGGTCCGTTTGCGCTCGGGAATTCAGGGAGTAATTGCAATTCTCAACGACCCTGAGTACAAAGGCGACCCTGCCATGGAAGCTGAGAAAGCTCACAAAATCCGTGAAACCATAAAGGATTTTTTTAATTTCGAAGAATTATCCAAGCGATCAGTAGGCCGTCCCTGGCTCAAGTTCACCCCTGAAGAAAAGGAAAGATTCGTATCTCTTTTCACCAACCTGCTGGAGCAGACTTACCTCGGACGTGTCGGAGAATATTCCGGCGAAAAGGTCGCATTTGACAAAGAGACCATTATTAAGGGAAAATATGCTCAGGTCGACACACGTTTGCTGACCGGTAAACAGGATATTCCTGTATTCTACCGCATGAAGCTGACTGACGGCGAATGGGATGTTTATGATGTAAAAATCGAGGGCGTAAGTCTGGTCAAAAACTACCGCACTCAGTTTACCGGCATTCTCGACACTACAAACGACAAAACACTCGAGGCAGGCAAGAAAGAACTTTTCAAACGCCTTGAGAAAAAATGTGCTGAACTTAAAGCTAACCCCAAAGCCGCTACTGATAACGGCATTGAATAACGGAAAATAACCATGACCAGGAACTACTCCACAACAATTCTCGCCTTTCTGGTTCTGACAATGATCCTGCTGACCTTCCCTTCACAGGTTAGATCAGCGGATACGCAGAACCCGGTAATGGTAGCTCAGGTCGGGTCCGGTGTGATCGGGGCCGTAAAAAACAATCCTGAAGAATACCCCGACGATGAATTCAGTGAGGATATGTGGGGCGATTCCGAACACCACGAAGAGGCTTACGCCTCTGATCCGTGGCAGGGCTACAACCGTGCCATGTTCAAGTTCAACGATTACTTGTACTTCAACATCATGAAGCCCATAACTAAAGGCTACATGTGGGCGGTTCCTCTCAGACCTAGAACCTGGACCAACAACTTTTTCCAGAACATGCTTTACCCCGTACGTCTGACAAGCTGTCTGCTACAGGGTAAATTTTATACAGCCGGTGCTGAAACATCCAAATTCATTGCCAACTCTCTCTTCGGAATGGGCGGACTCGGCAATGTTGTAGGTGAAGCACAATCCACCATGCCCCTCTACCTCGGTGATGAAGACTTAGGTCAGACCTTCGGTGTCTGGGGCATTCCTAACGGCCCCTACTTTGTGCTGCCTTTCTTCGGCCCTTCCACTATCCGTGATTCAGTGGGCCTTGGAATCGACACTTTTGTGCTCAACCCCTTCTGGTGGTTCGGCATTCCCTGGTACTACTCCGCATCCGCCGGTGCTTACAACCAGATCAACAAACTTTCATTTCACATCGGGGAGTATGAATCCCTCAAGGAAGGCTCCATTGATCCGTATCTCGCTCTTAGAGATGCATACCTTAGCTACCGGGCCAAACAGGTCAGGGACGCCAAGATAGACCCCAATAAACCCAAGCCGCAGATGACTACCAACCCGGATGCAGCTCCGCAGAAGTAATTCCCGTGAAAATCGCAGTTATATCTGACACACACCTCCGTGAGCCTGATCAAAGGCTCACGGAGGTTTTTAATAAGTACCTCGCAGAGGCGGACCTGCTCCTGCATTGCGGGGACATGACCTCTTTTTCCATGTGGCAGTTCTTCTGCCAGCATCCCAATTTTCATGCAGCCCTCGGCAATTGCGATGAATGGGCACTTTCCGACTACCTGCAACCGTTGGAATCCGTAAATTTCCACGGATTACGCATCGGCATAGCCCACGGCTGGGGATCACGTTCACAAGTGTCCAGAAACGTAGCAGACTCCTTTGGGCCGAATTTTGATCTGGTCTGTTACGGGCACACCCATATTCAGGACTGGTCCATTGTGAGCGGCGTGCAGATGCTCAATCCCGGAAGCCTCACTTCGCCCCGCGATGAACGGCCTCCCTGCGTAGCGATCGTGGAAGTCGATGAGGAACAGAACATGGAATGCTCTTTCGTACCTGTAGATTAATCATAAATTTCAAAAAAATGGGGTGTAGAAGTAAAAACTTCTACACCCCATTTTTTTTGTGAAATAAAAATTATGGTTTGATTATGCGTATGGATCAGTAAGCAGTTTATATTCCCCGTTCTTTTCCTCGACAATTCCTTTCCCGGCCATTTCGGCAAGCATATTCAAAAGCTTATCGCTTTCGCCCGGAGCAAGGACCTTCCCGCCTTCCATCTTCAAATAGGACGGTGGCAGATAATCGGCCTTGCCTCTCTTGAACAGTGCTACCAGAAATTTTTCGGTCAGCTTCTTTACTCTTGCCATATGCAAATCCTCCTGTCTGAATCAACTAATTGAGCATGAAATTCCGCACCCCGGTAAAGAATATCTGGGCAGCGATGGACGCGACAAAAAGTCCCGTCAAACGACTCATTATGTTAAGCCCCCTTCTTCCCAAAAGACGTTTTAGGCTTGAGGATATGAATAACAGAATTCCTACAGTTAATACAGCGGCAACAAGAGAACCGCAGGCCAGAAGCATATCCTGATAACCCTGCACGGAAGAGCCCATAACCAGCAACGCGCCGATGGTCCCCGGACCGACCACAATGGGGATAGCCAGCGGGACAACGGCAATATCGTCATCCTCATTGCCCGGATCGAATTTCTTACCGCCCCCGTTGACCATGTTCAGGGCGGAAAGAAATAGAACCGCACCGGCACCGATCCTGAACGCATCAAGAGTTATACCGAACAGATCGAAAATGTACCTACCATAAAGGTAAAGTATCACAGAGCTGACAATAACCGCCACAGTGACCTTCACTGCCGTTTTTTTACGCTCAGCAGGACTCATCTCCTGAGTCAGGGATATGAACGCTGAGATAGCAAAAAACGGGGTCAAAACAAAGAACAGCTTTAAATAAGTTTGAAAGAATGTTGCGAGCATGGCTTTAACTCACTGTTAAATTTTTGATTATTAAAAGGTAAAATCACCTGTTGTTCAAAATTGATGCAGCTCTTTAACGCTCATTGATTAGACAATCAACATAATTTTAACCCAAAACAAAATTCTTCCAGCCTTTGCGATATCCAATATAAAATCTGTTTCTTTGCGATTCCCCTTTCTTTCTACTTTTGAGCTATGTTACTAATATACGAAGCACCATAGCTATAACTACCATAACACACCCATTTACATTCGGAGAGGTTCATATGCTTAAAAACCTGAAACTGGCAATGAAGTTAGGACTGAGTTTTGCCATAATGATCTTATTGGCCGTTGCAATGGCCTATGTAGGGCATAACGGCATGGCAGGCATCGGAGATCGCGTTGATAAAGCTGATGACGTCAACCGTATGGTACGCATAATTCTTGAGACCCGCATGAGTGAAAAAAACTACATGCTGCGTTCTGATGACTCCTACCTGCAAAAACATAAGGAACTGATCAGCACTCTCGAGTCGCAGGTGAAAAACACTAACTCAAAATTCTCTCAAAAAATAAACCATGACCAGATGGCCGAGCTGAATACGGCTGTAGAGAATTATAACAAAGCCTTTGAAAACTATGTGGACTTGGTCAAAAAACGGTCTGAGACCATGGAGCTGATGCGCACTGATGCACGAACGGCTCTCGCAGAACTGGAGAAAGTGCGTTCCGAGCAAAAAGAACAATTGGAATCTATACTTGTTAATACCAAAATGAATATCATGAACGGAATCGGCAGATCTGAATTTCAAAGTATCGGCGCGCTTTACAACGCAGGCCAACAGAACATTGAAGACAAGCTGGCCAAAGCAGATGATGCCAACAGGGCCATCAAATGGTTTATCACCGCCCGGAAAAATGAGAAAGAATACATAATTTCATCAAATCCCAAATATCTTGAAATGGTAAAATCCGACATCGTACGGATTGACGAACTCATTAAGGACCTCAAACAGAGATTCAACAATCCAACCAATATTGCACAGGTTCAGGGAGTGCTTACGAGCATTTCAGGTTACTTCGGCAACTTCCAAAACTATACCGAATTGATGGCCCTACAGGTTGATGCTGAAAAAAATATGGTTGAATCAGCAAGAGCTGCCGACGCGCAATGCCGTGCGGCACGGGCGGACCAGAAAGCTAAAATGCTAAGCCAAATGGAAACCTCCACCGCAATTCTTTTCAGCGGCACACTGATTGCCCTTCTTATCGGTATATTAATCGCGTTCGTCCTAACCAGAGCCATCACCGGGCCGATCCAAATGGGGGTTCGCTTTGCACAACGTATGTCTGAAGGCGACTTTACCCGTACACTTAATATTGACCAGAAAGATGAAGTGGGCATCCTTGCCGCAGCCCTAAACAACATGGTCAACCGTCTTTCCGTGGTTGTCGGTGAAGTAGGCAGTGCAAGTGAGAACGTGGCTTCCGGCAGCGAAGAACTCTCTGCCACAGCAGAATCTCTTTCACAATCCTCCACAGAACAGGCCGCCAATGTGGAAGAGGTCTCTTCATCCATGGAGCAAATGACCGGTAATATCAGGCAGAACGCGGAAAATGCCCAGCAGACAGAAAGCATTGCGGTCCAGTCCGCTCAGCAGGCAGAAGAAAGCGGAAAAGCAGTGACACAGGCCGTGGAAGCCATGAAAAATATTGCAGAAAAGATTTCCATCATTGAAGAAATCGCCCGCCAGACGAACCTGCTGGCCCTGAATGCTGCAATCGAGGCTGCTCGAGCGGGAGAACACGGCAAGGGCTTTGCTGTTGTCGCCGCAGAAGTGCGCAAACTTGCCGAGCGCAGCGGTGAAGCTGCTCGAGAGATAGGCGACCTTTCTTCCGGCACTGTCAGTGTAGCGGAAAAAGCCGGGGAAATGCTGGTCCAACTGGTCCCGGACATCAAACGCACAGCGGAACTGGTTCAGGAAATAACTGCGGGAAGCAGCGAGCAGCTTACTGGAGCGGAGCAGATTAACAAAGCCGTGCAGCAACTTGATCAGGTTACCCAGCAGAATGCCTCAGCATCCGAAGAAATGGCTTCCACTTCTGAAGAGCTTTCCAGTCAGGCCGAAGAACTGCAACAGACTATGGGGTTCTTCAGGGTCAACAACAATGGCAATGCCCACATACCCCGCGCCCTGCCCGCTTCTGCTCAAGATGAATACAATCAGAAATCAGAACCCGCTTCTTCACCAGGACTGGCTCTGGATATGGGTAATGATTTCGCAGACAGTGATTTTAAAAAGTTTTAATTGAGGTTGACGCACACTCAAAAAGCCCCCCGACACAGTGTGTCGGGGGGCTTAATTTATTTACTTATGACTGCCGGACTTATTTACCGCAGCACTTCTTGTATTTCTTGCCGCTACCACAGGGGCAGGGATCGTTACGGCCCACTTTGGGTTCGCTGCGGCGTTTGGGTTTCTTCTTGGTTTCGGTATTCTCGGAATCGGAATACTCAAGGTCGGACTTGCTTTCCTTGTGCTGGAACTCGTCCTCGCGGACCTCGGTTTCAATACGCAGGTGGCAGAGAGCGCGCACAGTATTTTCCTTGAGACGGTCAAGCATTTCGCGGAAAAGTTCGAAACCTTCTTTCTTATACTCATGCTTGGGGTCCTTCTGACCGTAACCGCGCAGTCCGATACCTTCACGCAGGTGGTCCATATTCAGCAGATGCTCTTTCCAGTTACGATCAAGAGCTTCAAGCAGGAAATAACGCTGAATTTCATGGTAATGATCGCCAGCACTTTCCTTAAGGGTGCCAAGAATATCACCGACCCATTCTTCAGCCTGTTCACGGGCAGGCAGTTTTTCCTTAAACTCATCATTGCGGCTGAAGCCGAACAGTTCATCAAGACGGACACGAACCATTTCCTCGGTCTCTTCATCAAGGGGCTTACCCTTGGCTTCTTCAACCGGGTAATAAGCGTCGTCAAAAAGTTCTTCCACAAACTCGGCAGTCATTTCGCTCATGTCTTCAGAATACATCACGTCACGGCGCAGGGAGTAGATAACCTCACGCTGCTGGTTCATAACGTTATCGTAATCAAGGAGCTGTTTGCGGATTTCAAAGTTATGGCCTTCAACTTTCTTCTGCGAGTTCTCAATGGCTTTGGTGACCATGCCGTTCTCAATAGGCTCGCCTTCTTCCATGCCCAGCTTGTCCATGATCCCGGCGATACGCTCGGAACCGAACAGACGCATAAGGTCATCATCAAGAGCAAGATAAAAGCGAGTGGAACCGGGGTCTCCCTGACGACCGGAACGACCGCGCAGCTGGTTATCAATACGGCGTGATTCATGACGCTCAGTACCTATAATATGCAGCCCGCCAGCCTCAAGAACACCTTCACCGAGTTTGATATCAGTACCACGACCGGCCATGTTGGTGGCGATGGTTACATGGCCTTTGAACCCGGCCTCAGCAACGATTTCAGCTTCCTGCTGGTGATGCTTGGCGTTAAGTACATTATGGGGAATCTTGCGTTTCTTGAGCAGATTGGAAACAAGTTCCGACTTCTCGATGGAAACAGTACCGACCAGCACAGGCTGACCTTTCTTGTACTTGGCGGCAATATCATCAGCAATGGCGTTGTATTTTTCCTGCTGAGTCTTGTAGATAGAGTCAGGATGGTCTTTACGGATCATTGCGGTGTTGGTGGGGATGACGATTACTTCCAGCTCGTAAATCTGTGCAAATTCAACAGATTCGGTATCCGCAGTACCGGTCATACCGGCCAATTTGTTGTACATGCGGAAATAGTTCTGAAAGGTAATTGAAGCCAGTGTCTGGTTCTCAGACTCGACCTTTACGCCTTCTTTCGCTTCAAGGGCCTGATGCAGACCATCGGAGAAGCGGCGTCCGGGCATGAGGCGTCCGGTAAATTCGTCAACAATGACCACCTGACCGTCTTTGACAATGTAATCAACATCACGACCAAAAAGATGGTGGGCCTTAATGCCCTGCATGATGTGATGCTGGAAAGAGATATGCTGGGAGTCGTAGAGGTTGTCGATGCCCAGAATCTGTTCACATTTCATGACCCCGTCATCGGTCATGGTGATGGAACGGCCCTTTTCGTCAACCTCAAAATCCTCATCCCGCTTAAGCAGGGGAATCATGGAGTTGACCCGGCCGTACATGGAGGTAGCATCATCAGATGCACCGGAAATAATGAGCGGAGTGCGGGCTTCATCAATGAGGATGGAGTCAACTTCATCCACAATACAAAAATTAAGTTCGCGCTGAACCAGCTGTTCCTTGTAGAACTTCATGTTGTCGCGCAGGTAATCGAAACCGAACTCATTGTTGGTACCATAGGTAATATCGCAGCCGTAAGCTTCCTGACGCTCTTCATCAGTCAACCCGTGCACAACGACACCAACAGTCAGGCCGAGGAAATTGTAAAGCTTGCCCATCCACTCGGCATCACGCTTGGCGAGATAATCGTTAACAGTGATCAGGTGCACACCTTTACCGGATAGGGCGTTCAGAACAGCGGCAAGGGTCGCCACAAGGGTTTTACCTTCACCTGTTTTCATCTCTGCGATACGTCCGCTGTGCAGCACCATACCACCGACCATCTGTACGTCATAATGGCGCATTTCAAGGGAACGAATACCGGCTTCGCGCACAAGGGCGAAAACTTCAGACAGGATGTCATCAAGAGAAGTGCCTGCGGCCACCTGTTCTTTATATTCAGCAATCTTCTGCGGAAACTGCTCGTCGGTGAGCTTTTGCATTTCCGGCTCAAGGGCCGCTATCTGATCAATCTGCGGTTTCAGCTTTTTAATAAATCTTTCATTTCGTGAACCGAAGATCTTGGAAACAATCAAATTAAACATCTAAATCTTTTCCTTATTTCGTATGCAAGAAAATTTGATGCGCGACGCGCTTTTGCCGGGTAATTTCGCCTCCGGCAGCCAAAGGATCAAGCAGCTCTGCTCTCCATATCCGTAAGACTAGAAGTACAACTTCTCACCTAACGGCTATGGGCCTTTGGAATCCCTATATATTTAATTTCTTTAAAAAAGCCCATCAAGTAGGCATATTTTTTAGTAGCGGATGATATTTAATAAGGCTTTATTTCAAAATATCAAGCCAATGGCAGGCAAAATAATCATCTTTTACAAGAGTGGCAAGTTGAATCACGCAGGCAGAGCAACCACTCACAATCTGCCCGCCCGGTTGCATGTTCATCGTCAGCTGCTCAAGGCAGTGTTTTCCCACCTGCCTTGAAAGCTCCGGTGCGCCCAACTGCATGATCCCGCCGAAACCACAGCAAAGATCGCCCTGCACCGGAAGCAGCCTCTCCCCGGCTATCAATTCAACCAGCTTGCGGTCTGAATCGACTTCCGGAGCATGGCAGGGTTTATGATAAGCAACCTGAGACGGAGCATTATCAAGCAACGCAACTTCCGCATCGAGTAACAGAAAGGATAATGTGGTCAGGGATTCTTGCCAACGAGCATAAAGCTCCTCATCCCCCGCAAAATCATTCAGAGCATACTCTTTCAAACCCTTCAAGCAAGTAGCGCAAAATATAATCAGCAACGGACAGTCCGCATCTTTCCAGACTTCAATATTTTTCGCCCGAGAATCGGCCTGACGCTCCAGCAGTCCGGCACTGCCATAGGAAGAACCGCAACAGTAGAACTGCCCGCCTTCGGCCCGGATCAAACCCATGGAATCCATGAGACGCTCAGCCTTTGTTGTCCAATCCTTGCGGGCGAAACGGCCCACACAGCCCTTGAACAACATCACTTTGCGCTTTTCAAATTTAACCTGCGGCAGCAACTCCACCCACGGTTCAGGGCTCTTGGCAAAAAGGGCCTCCATCCGTTTCCGAGCCGAACCGAAAGGTTCCGGTAAAATTTCAGGGGAGAACCTTGAGACCGCAGCAGCCATGGGCCAGAGAAGGCCGGGACTTTTCAGCCACAAATCCCAACAGGATTGAGTAAAACCTTTTGATTTAGCGCGCAGGTCGGAAACCAGTTCCGGGCCGGACATATTCTGAGGGCAATTCTTTTCACATCGTCCGCAAGACAAACAAAGCGAAGCAAGAGACTTAAAATCCCGCTCACTAAGCCCTTCCTCCGAATCAAGAGACTCAAGAAAGAACTTGGCCCGTGGAGTCAGTTCTTCACGCCCGGTAACTTTGAATAAAGGGCAAACCTCAAGGCATTTTCCGCATTGTACGCAACTTTTAGGGGCAGCCATCAGACCACCTTCCCGGAATTCATGATCTTCAAAGGATCGAAAGTTTTCTTAATACCACTCATGAGCCGCTGCTGAGTTTTATCCAGCTGCATGTTGATATATTGGGCCTTGGTCAACCCTATACCGTGTTCACCGGAAAGAGTGCCGCCCAGATCAAGGGTCAGGCTGAAAATCTGCTGCTTGGCTTTGAGTGCGTTCTCCTGTTGTCCGGGAGCGTTTTTGTCATACATGGTGCTGACATGAATATTGCCGTCTCCCAGATGCCCAAAACAGAGAACAACAACCCCAAGCTGCTCCCCAATGGCATGGTAGCCCTTAATGGCCTCGGCAACTCGTCCGCGGGGTACGGCAACATCTTCGCCCTGCTTGTTGGGAGCAAGATTAAACGCCGCCGGACTGATGACCCGGCGCAATTCCCAGAGCCGTTCCTGATCCTCGCCGCCGCCTTTTTCCACAAAGGTAACCGCAACATTCCGCAAAGCCTCTTCAATGCGTAAAAGATCGGTTTTCACAGACTCCGCAGAACCGTCGATTTTAAGCAGAAGCAATCCCCCGGTTCCTTCAGGCCACGGAATATCCGAATGCATCTCCAAGGCCCGGATGGTATTGCGGTCCATGAGCTCCATGGCTGTGGGCAGAATTCCGCAACCGAACACAGCCTCAGCTCCATTCAGGCAGCCATCAAGATCCTTGAATCCCACCAGCACAGATGCCGATGTTTCCGGCAGGAGCAACAGCTTAAGGGTTGCCTCGGTAACCAACCCCAATGTTCCGGCAGAGCCGACCATAAGCCGGGTCAGGTCCAGCCCGACTACATTCTTCTGGGTGCGGCCTCCAGTGCGAATGACTTCACCTCCGGGCAGGACAACTTCAAGGCCGAGCACGTAATCGCGAGTCACTCCGTATTTCACGGCCCGCATCCCCCCGGCGCAAGTGGATATATTGCCGCCGATGGTAGAAATTTTCATGCTTGCCGGATCAGGCGGATAAAACAGCCCCTGCGCTTCCACAGCCCTCTGCAAGTCAGCGGTAATCACTCCCGGCTGGGTAACAGCGACAAAATCACGCCCGTCAATATCCAGAATAGAATTCATATCAAGCATAGAGACCACCACCCCGTGGTGGACCGGAACGCAGTTGCCAACTTTATTGGTCGCCCGTGCACGCGGATAAATCGGCACCCGTTCTGTCTGTGCCCACTTGAGTAGCTCCGCAACTTGTGCGGTATCTTGCGGACGCACCAAAGCCAGCGGTTTTGCGTGTCTCTGGCTGGCATCCACGCCGCAGGCCAGCAAAGTTCCGTCATCAAAGCTCGATTCCCTGCCGGGGAATAGATTTTTGAGAAATCTTTTATGGGAACGGGATAATTGTTCTGGATATTGTTTCATATGTTTGGCCTCCGGCGGCTTAAACCCTTTTCCAAAAGGGTTTAAGAATCCCAAAACGTTTTATTAGGGCTACGCCTTTTCCCAAACCTTTTCAACGCAATCCAATAACGCTCTAACAACCGGATCGTCCGCTTTATTGCGTGGAAAACCAAAATATAATCCCACTTCGATATGCCCGCCGGGCCAAATGAAAAATTCGCCCTTTTCGACCCCTTCGGCGGCTTCGTCAGCGCGCATGACGGTAATGCCGTTACCGGACTTGACCAGCGCGTTGTGGGTATCTTCGCTGTCAGCAATCATGGACTTGGAAACTTCGAGATCGCGGGAGGAAAAAGTTTCTTCGAGCTTGACGTTAAAAGAACATTCTTCCGGGGTCCAGATCCAGTCCAGTTTGGAAAGGTCTTCCCAATTGGCATCGGCCATGCGATCCTTCCATGAAGCCGGACCGACCACGTGCAACATGGTGTTCTCCAGCAGAATACCGTCCACCTCTTCGGGCGCGCAATTGGAATAAAAAAAGCCGCCATCAAGCTTGCGGGCGGCAATATCACTGCGGATTGTCCAAGTGGGCATCTGCACCAGACGCACAGATAAACCCGGAAACTCTTCCTTGATCAATTTAATGAGCTGCGGAGTCCTGAGATACACTGGAGATGTTTGCAAGCCTAATCGGGCTTCACCGGAAAGCTCCCCCTTCAGGCTCAGGGCCTCGGATTCAAATTTCTCAACAGAATCTAGAATATCACGGGCTTTTTCCAATAACAGCTTGCCTTCAGCTGTAGGCTGCATGCCCTTGGGGGTGCGTAGAAAAAGGCGCACGTCAAATTCTTCTTCAAGGGACTTGATATGCAGGCTGATGGTGGACTGGCTGGCGTGCAACCGTTTAGCCGCACGGGTCATATTCCCCTCTTCAACCACCACCACGAATGTCTTAATCTGATATAGTTCCATATTTTTTAGCCACTTAACTGCGCCATTTCAATAACCGGGAAATGGTATCAGAAATTTTAAAGGGAGGGTTCGATTATTCCCATTGGATTGAAAACATGAAAACGGGCAATAAGGATTCATCGACCACGTGATTTTATAATCTTGATCACGCATACAGGAGAACGACCATGAGTAGCATCAGCGCATTTATGACTGAGATTTTCACCCCTGAAAACAGCGAAGTTGGCCGCGAAAGGAAACTCGACCCCGTAACCGGAACGGTTAAAACAATTTTCTGGGTCGGCGCAGCAATGGTTTTCACCATTCTTGTTTCCGGTCTCCAGTAAACAAGCCTTGATTCATTAAGGTTACTATACCCTTATCATGCTTTCTCCACCCACCGGCAAGGGGTGGATGAGAACTTTATGCGGCTCGTTGGCCGGCTAGTAATTAGCCAGCTGACGGGCCGTATCTCTTGCTATATCCCTGCGCTTGAGTTCTTCCTTGCGGTTATGGACATTGCGGCCCTTGGCAAGAGCGATCTCAAGCTTGATTTTCCCTCTTGAGAAGTACAGCTTCACCGGAACAACGGTCAAGCCTTTCTGGTCTACTCTTGTCTGCAATTTTTCTATTTCACGTGCGTGAAGCAGCAGCTTACGCGGGCGGTCCGGCTCGTGCTGGGTGTGGCCTGCGTGATCATAAGGAGCAATATGGATGCCGATCAACCATGCTTCTCCATCCTTAAAATTAATATAGCCGTCCATGAAACTAACTTGCCCCTGACGCAGGGACTTGACCTCGGTTCCCTTGAGCACCAGCCCGGCTTCCATGGTTTCCACGAATTCGTAATTACGGCGGGCCTGTTTATTGAGCGCAATGGAAGAAGGGCTCTTCTTCTTTTTCTTTCTAGCCATGATTTATGATTAACCTGTGATCTCTTCGTTATCCAGAAGCGACGCAAAAAAGGTCAACTCTTCGGGATACTTTTTATAAATATTGTCCGTAACAAGACGGTTGATTCTGCTTACAGTGCGGCAACCGAGTACGTCTTTAAGCAATTGCTTGCATTCCTGCATATTAAGCTGCCGGAGGATACGCTTGATGCCGGGGATAGCCTGCGGGGTAAGACTCAGGCTGTCAATCTGCATACCCATCAGGATGGGTACGCAATAAGGATCGGAAGCCACCTCGCCGCAGAGGCTGACCCCGATACCGGCCCGGTGCCCGGCATCGACAACGTACTTAATAGATCTCACCACCGCCGGATGCAGCGGCTGATAAAGATAAGAAACATGCGGGTTGGTACGGTCAATACCAAGACTGTACTGAATCAGGTCATTGGTGCCGATGCTGAAGAAATCCACTTCCTGCGCCAGAATTTCGGCAATCATAACCGCTGCGGGCAGCTCAATCATGACCCCGATGGGCATATTTTCATCAAAAGGGATACCCTCTTCACGCAGCTCCTGCTGTGCTCGGGCAAGGGCACTCTTGGCCTGCAAAACTTCTTTCAGTCCGCAGATCATGGGAAACATCATGGACACATTGCCGTGGACACTGGCCCTAAGCATGGCCCTAAGCTGGGTCTTGAAAAGCTCCTCATGCTTGAGACAAAAGCGCATGGCCCGTAATCCCAGAGCCGGATTGGCTTCATCAAGTGCTCCGAAATGGGACATGAATTTGTCCGATCCGAGATCAAGAGTACGCAGGGTAACCGGACGCGGGGACATAATCGCCGCAAGTTCTGAATACTTTTCAGCCAGTTCATCCTCAGTGGGCAGATCGGTGCGGTTCAAGTAGGCATATTCGGTCCTGAACAGACCAATACCCTCACCGCCGTTGTCTATAACCGCCGCAACCTCTTCGAAAAGTTCAATATTTGCATTGACTTGAACCCGGTAGCCGTCTTCTGTCTCAGCCGGAAGCTGACAACCGCGGATAATGGTCCGCTGGTAATCATCAAATTGGGTTTCAAGGGTGTAATAGTGCTCAAGCTCATCATCAGTGGGATCAACCAGCACCTTTCCGGCCAGACCGTCAATAATGACCAGATCGCCGTCCACAACGGAATTTTCCAGCTCCTCAGCCCCAACCAGAGCGGGGATATTGAGGGTACGGGCCAGAATACCTGTATGTGAGGTTTTACCGCCAAGGGTGGTCACAAAAGCCATAAGCTTGTTTACTTCAAGCTCAATAGTATCTGCGGGGCTAAGGTCATGGGCCATAAGCACCACACGCCCTTCCACAGGACGCAGGTTGGCTTCGCCGCCAATGAGCTTGGCCTGCACCCGCAGGGCTACCTGACGCACGTCCTGCATGCGTTCACGGATGTAGACGTCCTCAAGTGCGCCAAAGGCTTTTCCAAGGTCATTTACGGCCTTGTCCATTGCCCATTCGGCATTGATCTTGAGCTCGTCAATATATTTCAGGGCCGAGGATTGAAGTTTGGGATCCTTGAGCATCATCAGATGGGAATCGATGATCAGCTGGTGTTCCTTAAGCTCTTCAGGCACCTTTTCCCGGATAGCTGCAAGCTCTTCCACGGCATCACTGAACCCTTTTTTCATCCGCTCTTTCTCGCCCTCCACCATATGGGTGGGCACAGTCTGCCTCGGCAGTCTGGACGAGATGCTGCGGTTAAGAAAAAAGGCCTTGCCTATGGCTATACCTGTTGAGACGGAAATTCCGCTGACGACCGCTCTGGCCACTTACTTTTCCTCGCCGAATCTGTTTTTAAAAAGTTCCTCAAGACAATCAAGGGCAGCTGAGGCATCAGAGCCATCAGCCCGCAGTTCAAGGACACAGCCCTGCGCTGCCGCCAGAGTAAGCACATCCAGAATGCTTTTGGCGTCCACTTCCTGAGATTCGCAGACAACCATGATGTCCGCTGCAAAATTCTGGGCTTCCTGCGCAAGTTTGGCTGCCGGACGGGCATGCAACCCCAACTGGTTGGTCACAACCACTGTCCGGGCTACGACCTCCCCGTCTACCGGGGCTCCTTCGCGAAGCGCGCTCTCTTCAGTCATTTCTCATTAATCCTTATATCTTATTTTTTCAAAAGAAAAAATCACAGCATATGCAAAGTCAGCAGTCCGATAACAACGACCAGAACCGCAACTATTTCACGGGCAATTTTGCCGGTGGCTACCAGCCAGCCCAGCACTCCAAGAACCGCGGTCCCCCCGTACCATTCAAATCCATGTAACGGGCGGGGCCAGAGCTGAAACCAGATCAGCAGCACAAGGAAAGCGTTGGCGTACTTAAGCCGCTCTCCCCAGTTGATCAAGTCCCATCGTTTAAGTTCATCCAAGAATCCCAGCCCCTTATTAATACCGGACCAGAAGGTGAATGCCTTGAAAGATTGCAGCACCGCAAACGACACTAAACCGAGTAGCATAGCCTGCACATGATGACCAGCCAGCAGCATATTCACTGTCGCCAAAGCCCAGAAGATCAACGCGCTGCCGGAGAAAACCGAGTCGCCGATGGCTGAAAGTGTGTAACTGGTGGTATTTTTCAACTTGTCCAGCAATTGGACCGGGAATCGCCCGTCCCTGATCTGCACTTCCACAGACAGGAATATCGCCACCAGCAGCGGAGCCCAGAACGGATGCGAATTGTAATGCTTCACATAACGCCTGCGAGCCTTGGACAGCTCTGCCGGGTCGTCATAAATAGCCTCAAGACCGGGCTGCATAGCATAGGAAAAGCCAATATTCTGCAAGCCGCGGGTGTTGAAGCCCGCCCCTACAAAATAGGAACGCAGAAAGCATCTGGCAAAGGCCAGACCTAATGGTTTCTGTTCTGCTGCTTTATCCATTTAAATTATTTGATGCGCTTCGCGCTTTTTATTAAAAGATTTCGCCTCCGACGGCTTAAACCCTTTTTGTAAAAAGGGTTTAAGAATCCCCAAAACTTCTATTAGGGCTTCGCCACTGCTGACGCACAACGTCTAAGTGCGCTTTTTCCTTTCAGTTACCTTTTCATAGACCGCTTTAGCTGTCCAGCCTTCGACCTTTTCGGCGATGCGTCTGGCAATGACTTTCGGCTTGTCGCCGGACTCCATTTCCGCGTCGATCATCTGAAAAATATCTTCTTCGGAAGCCGGACCTTCATTTACCGGAGGGCCGATGACCACGGTGATTTCGCCGCGCAGCTCTTCGGATACTTCCGCCCAGTCTTCGAGGTTGCCGTTGATGAACTCCTCGTAGTCCTTGGTCAGTTCCCGGCAGATGGAAAATTCGCGGTTACCGAGGGATTCATAAGCCAGATGCATGGTTTCCCGCAATCTGGATTTACGCTCGAAGAAAACTATTGTGGCTCCGGTCTGGCCGTAGACTTCGAAGAGTTTGCGCATCTGCCCTTCCTTACGCGGCAGAAAACCGAGAAAGGAAAACGGGTACGGCGGCAGACCGCAGCCGGAAAGAGCCGTGACCGGGGCACTGGGACCGGGAACAGGAACAACCCGCACACCATGTTCGCGACAGGCCCGAACCACCCGGTAACCGGGATCGCTCATAAGCGGGGTTCCGGCATCGGAGACAAGAGCTGCGTCATTGCCATCATCAAAGTGAGCCAGCACTTTTTTGATGCGCTTTTCCTCGTTGTGCTCATGCAGGCTGACGAAACTCTTGCCGCAGATATCCAGCGACTGGAGCAGCTTGCCTGTGCGACGGGTATCTTCCGCAAAAATGAGGTCGGCAGAAGCCAGAATTTTTTTAGCCCGCTCGGTGATATCACCAAGGTTGCCAAGCGGTGTTGCCACCACCCATAGAGTTGAGGTCGAATGCATTTTCTATGTGCTCCGCCCGGAATCCGGTTCCGTCGTCGGTTACAATAATTAAATCAAATCGGCAGGGCCGCTCCCAATAACCAAATGCTGAAAGGTAGCGGGTCGCAGCCTTGATCAGTTTCTTCTGTTTGGCCGGGGTCACCGCTTCTATGCCGGACCGGGTATTGCGACCCCTTCTGGTCTTCACTTCCACAAAAATAAGTTCATCGCCCTTTTCACAGATAATATCCAGCTCCCACTGCTTCCAGCGCCAATTGCGCTGCCGCACTGAGTAACCGCGATTTTCCAGAAAACGAACCGCGTAATCCTCGCCCGCCTGACCGAAATCTAAATGCCGGGCAGACACATACGCTCCTGCTTGGGCTTCTTCTTTTCAGGCAGCACGCCTTTAAAAGTCATACGGTGCACCGCGCAAGGGCCGTGCTCTTTCAAAGCATCCAGATGAACTTTGGTGCCGTACCCCTTATGAATTTCAAATCCATAATCAGCATAACGCTTGGCCAGCTGCACCATGAGCTTATCCCGAAAAGTCTTGGCCAGAATGGAAGCAGCCGAGATTGCCGGAATTTTCAAGTCACCCTTGACCACCGCTTCCTGCCTGAACCCTGCTACACCATTCAAATGCGGCGCAGGGATGGTCTTGTTGCCGTCGACCAGCAGCATTTGAGGCTTGACCTTGAGATGAAGAACAGAACGGCCCATAGCCCGAAAGGTGGCCTGCAAAATATTTATCTGATCCACAACCTGCGCACGGCTCATACCGAGTGCCCAGCAGACGGCCTGCTTCTTAATTTCAACAGCAAGCCGATCCCGCGCAGCTTCATCCAATTTCTTGGAATCAGTCAGCCCCGGCAGATCATATTCTTCGGGCAGAATCACCGCACCGGCTACGACAGGACCAGCCAAGCAACCGCGCCCGGCTTCGTCGATACCAGCAGTAATGAGGCTCTGTGTTTCCATCCCCGGCAACATATTTTCAGACATAGGTGGCGAAGCCTTAATAAAAAGTTTTGGGATTCTTGCACTAGCTCTTAGGCGAGCGTTTTCCCGTGAGCCTTAGAGATAGCGACAGTGAAACAAACCCTTTTGCAAAAGGGTTTAAGCCGCCGGAGGCATTAAAAAAGTAAAAAACCGCCATACCCGAACTGATTCAGTCCGGGAATGACGGTTTTCAACACTATATTGCGTACCCGTTGCGGACTGTAAGTCCTTCCGGGCGTAACCGCGAAGCATAAAGCTTCGTGGCCTACCAAGCCTGTTTGGACTTGATACGTGCAGCCTTACCTTTAAGGCCACGCAGGTAGTAGATGCGGCTGCGGCGTACTTTACCTTCAGCAACTACCTCTACACGCTCGATGTAGGGGGAGTGTACGGGGAAAACACGCTCAACGCCGATACCGTCAGAAATTTTGCGGACGGTGAAGGTGGAGTTGGTGGTACCATTACGGTAACGCAGAACAGCACCCTGGAAAACCTGGATACGTTCTTTTTCACCTTCGATAATACGCAGGTGTACCTTTACTGTGTCGCCTGCTTTGAAAGCGGGCATATCAACACGCATCTGTTCGCGTTCGATGTTTGCAATTACGTTGCTCATTTCGCTACTCCTTATATAAATTCTTATGCGGCACCCGAAGGCGGACTCTACCAGGCGTCTCCCAATAGCCTGTCAACCGTGATCGCCACCGCACTTCTTACTGATAAATGGTTGTATCCGTCCATGAACCTGATAGGCCGTAAGCTGCCTTCTGCCATGTCCAGAATTTCGGGAGCCAACCCGTGACCGGTACCGAAGACAAGCAGGACGGGATTTTCTTGCAGCATTTCACGAACATTGTTCATGGTCGTACTGCCCGCGCCCCGTGCGCTGGTGGTCACCAGTATCGGCTTCTTACCCGTTCCCGACTCAATATGCTCCACCACATCTTGCAGGGAATCTTTCACACCTACCTTGGAAAAAGCTGCGGCTCTGTCCGGGTTGAACTTGCTGCCCGGTCCCGAGGTCCAGTGAGAAATAATCCTTTCGGCCAGTTTCTTCTGATCCTCGATGGGAGTCACCGCAAAAAATCCACTAAGTGAATACGAGCGGGAAACGCGGGACATATCGTGAATATCGAGGTTTGTCAAAGAAACGGCGGCCTTTTCTCCAAATTTATTTAGCACCGGATAGTGCACCAGAGCCATATAAAGATTTTTTCCCAAACGTTTTCGGGGTATTGTGCGCAAATAACGCACATCATCTTTTTTTAGCCCTTCTGCTTCAGCTAAAAGCTCCGGACGCCCTTCCAAGGTCTCGTCCAGAGACTTTTTTCTCCGCCATTCTTCGATCAGGGCGTGATTCCCTGAAGAGAGAATTTCCGGCACGGCCTGCCCCTCAAATTCCGGGGGACGGGTGTAGTGCGGATACTCCAGAAGACCGGAAGAAAAGCTCTCCTCAGTGCCGGAATCGGAATGGCCCATAAAATCCGGCAGCAGGCGTGCTACAGCTTCAACAAGGCACATGGCCCCGGCTTCACCCCCGTTAAGCACGAAATCCCCTACGGAGACCGTTTCAACGGGAAAAATATCTTCAAAGCGGGCATCGATTCCTTCGTACCTTCCACAGACGAGAGTCAGCTCCTCTTCTTTGGAAAGTTCCACAGCCAGCTTTTGAGTCAGAGGTTTACCCTTGGGCGAAAGCATGATCAGCCTTTTACCTTTGGGGCAGCCACCTTCCTTTGAAGGACGTATACCTACGGAATCGAGAGCCTTGGCAATAGGGTCAATAAACATGACCATGCCCGGCCCGCCTCCGTAGGGACGGTCATCAACGGATTTATGGCGGTCTGTTGTAAACTCGCGGGGATCGACTTTATTGAAAGAGACTATGCCCTTTTCAACGCCTTTACCCATGAGCCCGTGAGACAGCGGGGAATCAAAGAACTCCGGAAAGAGTGTAACCAGATTAAATTTCACTATGTCCAGCCTTGGAATTTAAAAAAGCGGCACTCTGCCCTATTTCTTTTTCTTCCCGTTATCTTTCTGACTGCTCTCGACGAGATAGATGTCGAGCAACCCTTCAGGGGGAGCCACAACAACTTTTTCCGCGTCCAGATCAACAGACAAAACAAATTCCTCCACAGCAGGGAAAAGGATTTCCTTACCCTCTGAAGAAGAAATCACCCAAGTTTCCTGCCCCGGGGCAAGAATAAAATCCGAAATGGTGCCAACCACAGTCCCGTCTTCAAGCTCGACGCTCATACCTTCAAGATCGTGCATGTAGACTTCATCATCCCCGACTTCGGGAAGATCCGCTTCACGCACGAGTATTTCCATGCCGCGCAGGCTTTCCGCCTCATCACGACCTTCAATACCCTTAAAAGTAATCAGCATGCGCCCTTTGTGCTTTCGTGAAGAGCGCACAACAAAACGCCGGGGCTTCTGTCCTTTCTTTGCCAGATAAAGACAGGGAACCTCGTCGAACAGAAAAGGGGAGTCCGCATGAGATTCAATGCAAACTTCCCCCCTGAGACCATGTGGTTTGACCACCTCGGCGACTACGAGCATTTCCATAGCAGCCTGTAGGTATGGTCAGGTTCGAGGACTCTTATTCCAGAATTTCCAGAACAGAGCGTTTTCTCACCTTGGTTGATGCAGCACCGAGCAGGGTTCTCATGGCACGCGCGGTGCGGCCCTGCTTGCCGATAACCTTACCAAGATCTTCTTTAGCGACCTTGAGTTCGATTACGGAAGTCTGCTCCCCTTCGATTTCGGTGACAACTACTTCATCCGGATTGTCAACAAGCGATTTCGCGATGTACTCTACTAAATCCTTCAACATGCCAACAACCTCCGCTTCTGATTTCGAGTGTGTACCGTGAGTAGTGAAGAAGAATTCGAACCTGGTGAGATACGAACCCTAGGAATTTGCTTTGAGGAGAGATTTAACAGTGTCGCTAGGCTCTGCGCCTCTCTCAAGCCACTTCTCTACTTTTTCCTTGTCAATTTTCACTTCAACAGGCTCAACCATGGGGTTGTAATAACCGCAGAAGTCCAAAGGACGACCGTCACGTCTGGTTTCGCTGTTAATTGCTACGATTCTGTAAAAAGGGCGCTTTTTGGAGCCCATACGGGTCAATCTGAGTTTAATAGCCATTGTCTACTTTCCCCCATATAATCTTAAATTAAGTGGTTCGTTAATAAATTGCAAGCAAATGCCCACAAAAAAACTATTTCTTCTTTTTCTTGCGAGCCTGCTTTTTAAGCTTTTTCTTTTTGCGGGCCTGAAGGGTCTTTTTGCTTTTGGCCTTTGAAGGCTGGGCCATTCCGCCCATTCCTTCCATGCCTTCCATGCCTTCCAATCCTTCCATACCGGGCATTCCCGGCATTCCTGCGCCGCCGCCAAGTCCGGGCATTCCGGGCAGATTCGGCATCTTGGGCATTTTGCCCTTTCCGCCTTTGCCGCCCATCATTTTCTTCATCATCTTGCTCATCTGCTCAAAATTCTTGAGCATCTGATTGACCTCTTCGAGCTTCACGCCGGACCCTTTTGCAATCCTCTGCCTACGGCTGGGATTAATAAGCTTGGGCCGCCTGCGCTCTTCCATGGTCATGGACGAGATGATGGCTTCTATCCTGTTCAGTTCCTTATCCGGAATCTCCATATCGCCGAGCTGTTTAGTAAGCCCGCCGAGTCCGGGGATCATTTTCATGATCGAACCCATGGAACCGATCTTCTTCATTCTGCGCATCTGGGTGCGAAAATCCTCAAGGTCGAATTCGGCCTTGCGAAACTTTTCAGTCAGCTTTTCAGCCTCTCCCTCATCCATCACAGACTGGGCTTTCTCGATCAGGGAAAGTACATCCCCCATACCGAGAATTCTTGAAGCGGCCCTGTCCGGGTAGAAGAGTTCAAGCTCAGAAAGCTTTTCACCCACACCAACAAACTTAACGGACTTACCGGTGACGGATTTGATGGAGAGCGCCGCACCGCCTCGGGCATCACCATCCATCTTGGTAAGGACTACACCGGTAACATCAAGTTTGTCGTCAAAAGTGGAAGCAACATTGACAGCGTCCTGCCCTGTCATTGCGTCTGCCACGAAAAGGATTTCATCCGGAGTGCATTCTTCCTTGATGGAGGCAAGCTCATCCATCAGGGGTTCGTCAATATGCAGTCGTCCGGCTGTATCGAAAAGCAGAACATCACATCCGGCTTCTTCCGCCTTGACCATAGCGTCACGGCAGATGTCCACGGGGTTCATTTCCGTTGTGGACGGGTAAGCCGGCATATCCAGCTGCTTGGCCAGCACATGAAGCTGATCAATTGCAGCGGGACGGTAGACGTCGGCAGGGACAAGGTAGGGTTTGAACTTCTTGCGCCGCAGATATAAGGCTATCTTGGCTGAAGAAGTGGTCTTACCGGAACCCTGAAGGCCGACCATCATGATCTTGGAAAGTTTGCCCTTGGTGAGCTGCAACCCTTCCTGTTCGCCACCGAGCAGCTCGGTAAGCTCCTCGTTAACGACCTTGATTACCTGCTGACCGGGAGAAAGTGATTTCTGGACCTCCTGCCCGAGAGCACGCTCCTTTACCTTCTCCACAAAATCTTTAACGACCTTGTAGTTAACGTCTGCTTCGAGAAGAGCAAGGCGCACTTCACGCATTCCGGCCTGGATGTTTTTCTCATCCAGCCGTCCCTGCCCCTTGAAATTCTTAAAGGCTTCGGAAAGTCTATCTGATAGGCTGTCGAACAATTCTCTTACTCCGCCGGCTAAGCATTTTTACGCGCAAAAATCTCAAAAGCTCCACCTTTCCTCGATTGATGCTGGTTGCGTAAAGAAAGGGATTGTCTGTTAAAGCTTTTATTTTCCCAAGTCAAGAGAAGACTCATATCAACTTTTTGGAAAATCACAAACACTTATCGTACACCCGGAAAAAATTACTTGCAATATTCCTTGCTTTTTTCAGCAATGAACCGTTTAATTGTATATTCTTACATAACTTTATTTATACAGCGCAGGGAGAAAAGAAATGCCCAACATCGTCAAGGCAGAAGAATTTCATCTTGTTGACCCCATGGGAAGATTAAGATCAAAAATATATATTTCAAATGAAGGAAGAGTAGTAGCTGACATTTACGATTCCACAGGACAGTTGAACAATCGGGTCGACCTGCAAAAAAACGTCAAACTCGGCCCCACCGCCCACCAGAATGTAGCTCCGCACAAAAAAGAAACATTAGGAGCATGGCACGCGCGCATAGCAAACGAAGTCAAGCTGAGCCAGTCCAAACTGCATGTCGGTTCATACAAACTCTACATCGATTTTGTGGAGAACAACACCATGGCCAGCGGCAAGTATCAGAATGAAGTAATTGAAGTTTCCGGCGAAATAGTAGATGTTTCCACTAAAGGATTCGGCGACCTGCACGTAGGACTCAAGGGAATTTCCAACTTTACCGCCGAAGTAATCTGTCATTTTACCGAAGATCAGATTCCGGTGGTCAGCAACCTCAAGCCGGGCGTAAAAGTGCGCATCAAAGGAAAATGCACTGAATACGTCAACAAGAGAGTCAAAATCTGGGGTTGCCAACTACTATAGGCCGGAGTCTTCATAAACGCCTATGCCAGTATCAAAGCAATTAAAAAAAGAACTACAGCACACAGCTGACGAATGCATTGATTGCGGTAAATGTATGACGAAGTGCCGTTTTCTAGCAGAAAGCGGCTCACCCGTTTCAATTGCCCTGCGGGCACTTTCATCTGATGAAGATGCGGACAGCGTTGCGATTCGCTCATACGCCTGTTCCACCTGCGGACTATGTTCGGCTATCTGCCCGGTGGCAGCAGAACCGGACCGAATGTTCAAGGAACTGCGCAACCACGCCCAGACCAATGCCATTTTCCGCCTGGACAAATACGAACCGCTTCTCAACTATGAACGGCTCGGCCAACGCTTCCCGTTCAAGGGCGAATTTATTCCTGATAACTGCACAACCGTTTTTTTTCCGGGGTGCACCCTCCCGGCCATGCACCCGGACGCCACCAGAATCACCTATAAAATTCTTAAACGCGAAGATCCCGCTATGGGATTGATCCTGAACTGCTGCTCCAAACCATCCAAAATGCTGGGCCGTAAAAGCAGGCACGAAGAAGCTCTTGCCGGACTCATCAACAGATTGGAACGCAAAGGAATAAAAAAAATCCTGACAGCCTGCCCCAACTGCCACGTGACATTCAAGGAATTCAATTCCAAGCTGGAAATCATTTCTATATATAAAAGGCTGCGCTTTTCGAAGTTCATCCCGGTCAGGCCGAACTTAAAAGAGGTCACTGTTCATGACCCCTGTGTGATCCGTGATGAAACAGAAATGCACAAACATGTGCGCACCCTGCTTAAGTCTCTCGGAATCAGGGTTGTAGAAATGCGTCACAACCGTAAAAAAACCCTTTGCTGCGGCGAGGGCGGAGCAACTCATTTTTACAGAAAAGCCTACGCCAAATACTGGTCACGCAAAAGAATAACCGAAGCCCAGAGAACAGGGGTGCCCATGGTTACCTATTGCGCGGGATGCGTTAATTTTCTTGGCTTCAAGTATCCGACCGCCCATGTGCTGGACCTGCTGCTGGTTAAGCGCAAAAGAATACCGAAGCCTGTTGTTTTTCCTTTCAATTACCTCAACCGTTTAATCGTCAGATTCAGCAGGCGATGACAATCAAACGTTTTTTTAACTCCGGACCTTCTAATCCTGAACATATCCATGTAACACAATTGCTAATGAGTTCAGACAATACCACCTTTACGGCCTCAGATTTCCCTCTTGCCCTGTTCAGTCTGGGACTGCCTTTAACCATGGCAGCTTTCAGCCTCAGCGGATACGGAGTTCCCGACAATCTGGCAGTGATTCTTGCCACCGGACTGGCTGTACTGGGTCTGCTCCTCGAAATTCTTCGCGGTGACGATGACAGTGTTGCCCCAATCTGGTTCAAGGCCGGAATACCAGCCCTGCTCATCACCTGGATTTCATTCCAGTGCTTTACCGGATTAACCCGTCCACTGCTTGACCAACTACCACTGCTCATGGAAGCAAAGCCCCTGCTTTTCTTGCTGGTAACCGTCCTTTGGCTGAACCTATTCCCTCCGCCGAAGCCCAGACAAATTTCCTTCTGGGCCAGCTGGCTGGCCCTGCTCATCTGCGCTGAATTCGGGCTGCGCTTTTTCCTGCTTCACGAGCCGGCAATGCCATCCCTTTCAGGCATATCAAGCATTACAGGCCCAATCCTTCTGGTTGGGCTATGCGCCACCCTGCACAATTCCGAAAAGAGTACGTTTCCCCGACTGCTGATTCTGGCCGGGATATTCTGCTCTCTCGGCCGGGACATTGCCTTAACCGCTGTGCTGATCCTGCTTATCTCCGGCCCCAAAGGCGGCCTGAAGAAATTTCTATTGATTCTCTGCATGCTCTTTTTCAGCTACCTCTCTCTACAAGTGCAGGAAATGACCTTTATGAACAGGCAGGACCTTCCTTCCTACTGGCTGTGGTTCTCCATACTGGAACTGTTTACAAATAACCCGGAACTGCTGCTCAGCGGCTTCTCTCTTTCCGTACCCTTGCCCCTTAATGTTCCGGCTTCATTGTGGACCATCTGGCACGGACAGCAGCACGTATGGACCGGCTCAGGCATATACATGTTTCATATTCTGCCCTTCTGGCTGCATCTGCTCAGCGCCTGGGGACTTGCCGGCCCCTGCCTTGCCGCCGCAGCGGGAACTGCTTTCTACAGACGGTTTCCCTCAAACATGCTGGCAGGACTACTCACGACCATTGTTCTCTGTGGATTCTTCTCTCCGCTATTCTATCACCCTGCGTGCGCGCTGGTTCTTTTCCCGGCTTTTATCACTGCCAGCAGCCCGGAAGTACAATCCTTCAGATTTGAGTAGCAACTAAAAACAACCTTCACTCCCGCTCTCCCAATCTTTAACTGCTTTTTTTATTTAATTATTACTTTACGATATTCTTTTGACCTACAAACGTATTACAATTGTATTTCTAATCGATATAAATTAAATTTCAATTTCGACTCTTAACCAAGTAGAACTCACTATTTATTTAATTTCATTTTGTAATACAAATGTATTGACATTTGTCTTTTAAACAGTAAGATCCATTTCAAACACAACAGGTAAAACAGGCAAAATGAGCAGAAAAGTTAAATCCGTGAGAGTTCCCCTTGAACTGGAAACTCTGAATCTTTCCAAACTGATAAGGGAATTTGAGAACTACCTCAGAGACCTTGAATCTGCCACTTTGCTGAAACAAGAAGGCAACCGTGATGCAGCGGAAGCCCTGATCAAGACAAGGCAACTGGATTTGGGAAAGAGAATTGCTAAAATGATATGGGAAGCCAGAGTCGAGTATGGTAAAATCAAATAGATTTTATCTTCGTAATACAAAAAGTAAACAAAACGTATTACACAATATATTCGATCAAAACCAAAGATCAGGGTTGCCATTATGAAAGCAAAAAAGATCAGCAAGAGCAGAACCTTAATGACCTACCGGGTCTTACCGCAGGACACCAACCCTGCCGGAAACCTGCACGGCGGAGTTCTGCTGAAGCAATTGGATCTGGTCGCTGCCACTTGTGCCATGCGCCATGCGCGCAAGCCGGTGGTTACAGCTTCCATTGACCGCATGAACTTCCTGCGACCCGCTTATGTAGGAGAGCTTATCAACCTGCATGCCAACGTTAATATGGTCGGCAGGACCTCCATGGAAATCGGGGTCCGGGTTGAAGCGGAAAATCTTTTAACCGGCGAGATAAGGCACACCAACTCTGCCTATCTTACCTTTGTCGCCATGGGGGAAAACGGTAAACCTTCCCCGGTTCCATCCCTGATCCTTGAGACCGGTGTGGACCATAGGCGCAACAGGGAAGCCACGGAAAGACGGGCTATGCGCAAGGAAGAAAAAATGCGGGAAACCGCTTCAGCAGCGCAGAACGGGAGCAGAGAATAAATCTCATCATACACAGCTCGAACAGCACGGATTACGTCCGAAGTCAGCCGAATCCGTACTGATTGCATCTACCAGCAGATTGCAAGCTACTCCGAGTCTGGTTTCTGGCCGGGAGCTCCACCCTCCCGGCTAAAAATTTCGGCATCCTGCTCCTAGGGCGTCCGACCGGGATTAACCCGGTCCCGGCCGGACGCCTCGCCCTTTTTCAACACCGTAAAGGCCGGAAAGCCCCCTCATGTGAACGTTCGCATGAGGGGGCTTTCCACGCTTATTCTGCTTACAAGACAAAAACATTATGCAAATTATGCCATTATAAAGTACGATTGAAGAAGACATTCACCAGACTCACTAAAAGCAACAAAGTAAATGCCAAACAGACACTATCTGCAATTCATATTTTTCATCCTCTTTATCGCGTTCGGCAACACTGCTGTTTTGGCGGAACCGACAATATGGTTCCAGCCCGACTTCCCGCCATACGCCATCACTAAAGGGGCGGACAAAAAATTCGGTATCGATAACCGCATAATCGAGTATGTATCTGAACATCTCTCCATGAATGCCTCCTCGTTCAAAACAGCCAACTATGGCCGCATACTTGAAGAACTCAAAAAAGGAACCCATGGTATAATCACGCCGCTCTTCAAGACCACGGCAAGAGAAAAGTTTGTACGCTACACATCACGTCCAAGCTATTTTGTCTTTTCCAATGGAATTATATTCAACCGGACTGACAAAAAGAAGTACTCTCCATTCCTGCTCAAGGACGGCACAATAGACCTTGAAGCCCTCTGCAAATCAAAGAGATTCCGCATAGGCATAAGCTCGGGCCGCTCATACTCCGGTGTCATCGATAAGATAATACAAAAATACAACTATGGTCGGACATTTACGATCAGGCTATCATCGGATCATCTCGGCGTTCTCAAAATGCTAAAGCGAAAAAGAGTGGACGCAGCTTTCGGATTTCCCGTTGAAATTAAGTACGCTCGCTTGAACAAAGAACTCGTATTTTGCAAAGTAGCCGACATGCCGCCGATCACCCCGGTATACTTTGGCGCGCCTCAAAACAAATTCGGCTACAGCATGGTTCGCAAAATCAATAAACTTTTGGAACAGACCAATGCCACGGATATATTTGCATCATATTATACCTATTGGCTGGATGAAGAATTGATTGAAGAATACTACAAACTGCGTCGTGAATACAAGTTCAGTACCAACTAGCTTAGCAGCTGCCTACGGCTTTGAAACAAGCCGCATCCTGCGTCCCAGCCCTATCCCTTGTTCACTTAGAGCAGCTTCATAGGCCCAGCACTCAACTCCGGCATCAAGGGCTTTGTAAAAAAGCTCCGCGTATTCGGGATCGATAAAATCAGCAGGCCCGAAACATTTTCCATCACTGCGCTGCACAAAAAAGAACAGCGCGACCCGGTCACCTTTGGCCGCCAAATCCATCAGCTCCATGAGATGCTTGCGCCCGCGCTCGGTCTGGGCATCGGGAAAACAGGCCACCTCGTCTTCCACAAGGGTTACGTTTTTGCACTCTACCCATAACCTGGGGAGCTTGCCGGCATCATCCGTAAAAAGACCATCGAGACGGCTGCTGCCCACTTTGGCCTCACGCTTGAGTGATGTATACCCCTCGGCTTCAGCGAGCTGCTCAGCCTCGAACGCAGCTTGCAGCATCTTGTTAGGTACGGAAGTATTAACTCCGATCATTTCACCAAACGGCAGGACTGCTTCCAGAGTCCACTTAAGCTTGCGCTTAGGATTCTGAGCCGGAGAAATATAGATTTCCTGCCCTTCCCGCAGCAGTCCGAGCATGGAACCGGTATTATTCGTATGCACACCGACAACTTCACCATCGAGCATGGCTTCTACGGTGAAACGTTTATAGCGGCGTATGAAAATAGCCCTGCGGCATCCTTGCGGATAAAATATTAACGGTTCTGACATTTTACATTCCTTTCCGTATGTGATTATAGCTTTACAGGGACGGGCCGCCTTAACATTTGTCTGGCAACAAAGCTAAGAATCAAAGAGGGTTGCTTCCTGTTAAGGGGAAGGTTGAACTTTCACAACCAGCGGAGCAGCACTTTCATATGCTGCAATAAAGCTTGGTTTGACAATGATTTTCATGCCATCTGATAGCCGAACTAAGGGCTAAAACCCCTTGACGAATCACTAGGTATCTGGAATATCGTCCTGTTAGTCACAGTGTGACAGAATTCACATTTTTGGCTTTGTTTGAAAGCCGCTCTCAATTTCCGGACCCTGCACCAAAGTGATGCAGTGGCCTGAAATTTATTATTGTTTACAAAGACAGGTATTAAAATGAGTCTTGTACAAAAATTGTCGGAAAGAAAAGAAGACCTGACAGAAAAATGGTACGAACTGATTCTTTCTTCATATCCTAAAGAAACTCAGGATGTATGGAGATCCAATAAAGATCGGTTCACAAACCCTGTCGGCGTCACCATCAAAAAGGTCGCAGGTGAACTTTTTGACCTGATCCTTGAATGGAAAAGTGCCGACGATCTTGCCAAGTCCCTTGAGGAACTGATCAAAATCAGGACCGTTCAGGACTTTGCACCATCTAAAGCTTTAAGCTTTGTCTTCCTTTTTAAGAAACTCCTGAGAGACGAGTTCATGGAGGAACTGAAAAGTGAAGGTAAACTTGATGAGTTGCTCGCGTTTGAGGCCCGGATTGATAATCTGGGACTTATCGCGTTCGACATCTATACCAAGAATAGGGATTTGATTGCGCAAATGAGAATTGAAGAGGTCAAAAGATCTCATCACATGCTCCTTCGGCGGGTCAACAAAATCGAGGACGCTTCGGCCAAAGGGGCCGGACAGGTGTAGTGGCCGGCTTCCCCGGAAGCCAAACGTTATAAGCGAGGTGAAGGTAGATGAACGCTTTGTACTCACTCGTTTTAGTTTTTGCCCTGGTGCTCATCGCACTCTTCGGAGTGGGTTCCGCACACATGGCA
Organism: Desulfovibrio sp. JC022; assembly: GCF_010470665.1. Classification (NCBI taxonomy): domain Bacteria; kingdom Pseudomonadati; phylum Thermodesulfobacteriota; class Desulfovibrionia; order Desulfovibrionales; family Desulfovibrionaceae; genus Desulfovibrio; species Desulfovibrio sp. JC022. The sequence continues at coordinate 56,120 of NZ_VOPZ01000008.1, forward strand.
GGACTGTTCGGCACGCTGTTACCGTATGTAGCAGTTGCCGTATTTCTGGCAGGCTTTGCCAGCCGGATTATTGGCTGGGCCAAAAGCCCGGTTCCTTTCCGTATCCCGACCACGGGCGGACAGCAGAAGTCACTGGATTTCATCCAGCATGACCGCTTTGACAACCCCGTGACCCCGGGTCAAACTTTTATCCGTATGATCCTTGAGATCTGTTGCTTTCGTTCCCTCTTCAGGAACACCAAAGTAGAACTCAGGGACGGAAGAGTAACTTACGCCTCATCAAAATTCTTGTGGCTGTTTTCTCTGCTCTTCCACTACTCATTCCTGCTCATCGTGATCAGGCACATGAGACTCTTCTTCGAACCGGTTCCCGAATGTATTGCTTTCGTTGAGATGCTCGACGGTATTATGCAGATCGGTGTTCCCAGACTGTACATGTCAGACCTCCTGATTCTTGCCGGCCTCGGCTTCCTGCTCAGCCGCAGACTTCAGGACCCCAAACTGCGTTACATTTCTCTGGTAACCGACTACTTCCCGCTGCTTCTCATCATCGGCATAGCCCTTTCCGGCATCTACATGCGCTACTTCGCGCACGTGGATATCATTGCCATCAAGAAGCTGAGCATGGGTCTTGTAACCTTCAGCCCCGTCATTCCCGCAGGAATCAGTGTGGTATTTTATATCCACCTCTTCCTCGTTTGCGTGCTGCTGATGTACTTCCCCTTCAGCAAACTGATGCATGCGGGCGGCGTATTCCTGTCTCCCACAAGGAACATGCCCAACGATACCCGTATCAACCATCACGAGAACCCCTGGAACGATCCTAACATCAAGCCCCACAGCTATGAGGCTTATGAAGATGAGTTCAGGGAGCCAATGATTGAAGCGGGTCTCCCGGTGGACAAAAAGGCATAGAGGTCTTTTAAGACCTATGCCGGACAGACCTTAAATATCTTTTGATGAGGAGTTGACATGGCTGACCTCCCAAAAGCTGATGAGCTTTTTAAAAGCATTAATTATACACCGCCGTCCACAGGGTGGATGGACACCCCGGTAGATACCTCTCCGGGTAACTGGTGTTATCCCGCTAAAGCGGAAAAACTCGAGTACTTAGGTATGCCCAACCCCCGTGAGTGGAATCCCGCTGACGTGGATTGGAAACTTCCTGAAAACTGGCAGGACATTGTCCACGAAGGTTTTAAGGAAAGACTCGATAAATACCGTTCACTGAAAGTATTCATGGACATCTGTGTTCGTTGTGGTGCTTGTGCAGACAAGTGTCACTTTTTCATCGGTTCCGGTGATCCCAAGAACATGCCCGTCCTGCGTGCGGAACTTATGCGTTCCATTTACCGCAAGGACTTCACCATGGCCGGTAAGATTCTCTCCACCCTGACCGGGTCCAGAGTCATGACCGAAGATGTTCTCAAAGAATGGTTCATTTACTTCTACCAGTGCACAGAGTGCCGCCGTTGTTCCCTGTTCTGCCCTTACGGTATCGACACAGCGGAAATCACTATGATGGCGCGTGAACTGCTGCACCTCTGCGGTGTGAACATCAACTGGATTCTCGAACCGGTTTCCAACTGTAACCGTACAGGTAACCACCTCGGTATCCAGCCCCACGCATTCAAAGACATCGTCGACTTCATGGTTGACGATATCGAAGAAATTACCGGTAAACGCATCAACGTTCCCATCAACGAAAAGGGTCATGAAGTTATCTTCATCACTCCTTCCGGTGACGTTTTCGCGGATCCGGGCATCTACACCTTCATGGGTTACCTGATGCTCTTCGATCACATCGGTCTTGACTACACCCTGTCCACCTACGCATCTGAAGGCGGTAACTTCGGTCTGTTCACATCTGCGGACATGATGAAGAAGTTGAACGCCAAGATGTACGCTGAAGCTGAACGCCTCGGCGCAAAATGGATTCTGGGCGGTGAGTGCGGTCACATGTGGCGTGTAATCAACCAGTACATGGATACCATGAACGGCCCCGCGAACTTCCTCGAAGTTCCCAAGAGCCCCATCACCGGTACCGTGTTCGAAAACGCACGCCAGACCAAGATGGTTCACATCACCGAGTTTACCGCTGACCTGCTCAAGCACAACAAGCTGAAGCTTGATCCCAGCAGAAACGACCATATCCGCGCAACCTTCCACGATTCCTGTAACCCCGCCCGTGCCATGGGTCTCATGGACGAGCCTCGTTACGTTATCAAGAACGTTGTTAAGAACTTCTTTGAAATGCCTGAACAGACCATCCGTGAACAAACATTCTGCTGCGCAGGTGGTTCCGGTCTGAACACAGACGAGATCATGGAAATTCGTATGCGCGGCGGGCTGCCCCGTGGTAACGCACTGAAATCAGTTCAGGAACAGCACGATGTAAACATGCTTTCCTGTATCTGCGCTATCGACCGTGCAACCCTGCTTCCCCTGGCCAACTACTGGGCACCCGGCGTAGACGTCTGCGGTGTTCATGAACTGGTTGGTAACGCCCTCATTCTTAACGGCGAAAAGGAAAGGGAAACAGACCTTCGCTTCAATCCTCTGCCCGGGAAGGAGGGTTAAATCATGCACTACGGTGGAAAAATTATAACCGGACTGGTCATCTTCCTTGGCCTGGTATCCATGCCTTTCTGGTTCAACATCGGCGGAAGCTATGAAGAGCCGAAGGTTGAACTGCCCAAGAACGCTAAAGTATGTGTTGCTCCCACCCAGAACATGCGTGAGAACCACATGAAGCTTCTTGATGAGTGGAGAGATATGGCTCTTCGTGAAGGCAAAAGGACTTACATCAGTGCTAAAGGCGATAAATACACCATCAGCCTTCAGAACACCTGTATGCAGTGCCACACCAGCAAGGAACAGTTCTGCGACAAGTGCCACGTTGATGCGAGTGTAACTCCCTACTGCTGGGATTGCCACGTACCTCCCAAGGAGGCTAAATAATGAAACAGAGTAGAAGAAACTTCCTTAAGTTTGCAGGCCTTTCCGCTGCCGGACTCTGCATCGCACCCACCGCTGTCATGGCATCCGGTGGACCCAGCGGTGGAGCCCATTATGAAGTGAACGCCAATACCAAGCATGCTAAGCGCTGGGCAATGGTCGTTGACACCCGCAAGCTTAATACTGAAGAAGCAATTGAAGCTCTGGCTGAAACCTGCCACCACATCCATAACGTGCCCACTATTGATTCCGATCAGGACATCAAATGGCTGTGGAGCGGAACCTATGGTGAAGTCTTTCCCGAACAGGAAAACAACTTCCCCTCCGAAGCGCAGGAAAAACGCAGGTTCCCCCTGCTCTGTAACCACTGCGAGCATCCCTCCTGTGTACGTGTCTGCCCCACAAAGGCGACTTTCGTACGCCCCGACGGCATCGTAGCAATGGATTACCATCGCTGCATCGGTTGCCGTTACTGCATGGCTGCTTGTCCGTACGGTTCACGTAGTTTTAACTTCATGGACCCCAGACCTCATCTGGACATGGACAACATCAATAAGAAGTTCCCCACCCGCATGCGCGGTGTTGTAGAAAAATGCAACTTCTGCGTTGAACGTCTGGCTGTGGGTGAAATGCCCGCATGTGCGGAAAAATCCGGTGGCGCTATTGTTTTCGGCGATCTGCAAGACCCTGACTCCAACGTGAGAAAGGCTCTGCGTGAGAACTTCACCATCCGTAGGAAACCTGCCGCAGGCACCGAGCCGGGCGTTTACTACATCATCTAGGGGGGAAGCTTGATATGCTCGAAAAAGCTCTAAAAGGCGGACCGAAGTACTGGGCCTGGATTGGTTTCCTGCTGCTCATCATCGGTGCCGGTTTCTGCACATACATTGGACAGCTTCAGGAAGGCTTGACCATCACCGGTCTCAGCCGCGATGTTGCCTGGGGCTTTTATATTGCCCAGTTTACCTACTTAGTCGGTCTCGCCGCCTCCGGTGTTATGATCGTGCTGCCTTACTACTTCCATCATTACAAGAAGTTCAAAGGCATGGTAATCATGGGTGAATTCATGGCTATCGCAGCAGTTGTCATGTGTCTCGGTTTCATTATCGTAGACATCGGACAGCCTCAGCGCATGCTCAACATTATATTCCACCCGACCCCTAACTCTATCCTGTTCTGGGACATGATCGTTCTTAACGGTTACCTGATCCTGAACGTTGTTATCGGTTGGACCTGTCTTGAATGTGACCGTCAGCGTGTGTCTCACCCCAATTGGGTTAAGCCTCTGGTTTATACCTCCATTATTTGGGCGTTCTCCATTCACACCGTTACCGCGTTCCTGTACGCAGGCCTTCCCGGCCGCCATTACTGGCTCACCGCTATTCTGGCTGCCCGTTTTCTGGCTTCTGCGTTCTGTTCCGGACCTGCAATTCTGCTCCTCGTGGTTTTCCTTGTTCGCAAGATCACCAAATACGAGCCGGGCAAAGGCGCAATCGGCACACTCACAACTATTATCACTTACGCAATGTGCGTGAACGTTTTCTTCTTCATGCTTGAAGTGTTCACCGCATTCTACTCCAATATGCCGGGTCATATCCACTCCATCGCATACCTCTTCGCTGGCAGCCACGGCCACCACGAACTGGTGCCCTGGATGTGGACAGCTGCAACCTTCGCTATTATCAGCCTTGCGTTGCTCATCCCGCCCAAACTGCGTTACAACCAGAAGCTGCTGCCCTGGTCCCTCGCTATCCTCGTTATTGCAACCTGGATTGATAAGGGCCTCGGTCTGCTGATCGGTGGTCAAACACCGAACCCCTTCAACGAAATCACTGTTTACTGGCCCACCGGTAAAGAGCTCATGATTTCCTTCATGGTTTACGCACTCGGCGCACTTACTCTGACATTCCTTTACAAGATTGCCACAGACGTAAAGCGCGAAACCGGCCAGCTGACTACCGAAGACTAGTCAGTATCGGTTTACCGAAATTGAAAGCCCCCTGCTTCTCACGAGGCAGGGGGCTTCTTTTGGCCGGTGGCCCTATCAAGCCTTTTCAATAGGGATTCTCCGCTTAGTGCAAAAACATTTGCACCGCTTGTTTTTAAAGAGTAGGATTTAATCCTACACACAAAAACGGAGTCGAAAGATGAGATCAACTAAACAAATGAGCATAACTCTGCCCTTGGAAATGGCTAAGGCTATCAAAGACAAAGTCGCATCCGGGGAATACGCCACTGAAAGTGAAGTCATCCGCGATGGACTGCGTGCCTTGCTTGCGCGTGACAAAGCAGTAAACAGCTGGCTCAAAGAACAGGTAGGTCCAGCCTACGATGCAATGAAGGCAGATCCCGCACGGGGCATCAACACAAAAGACCTCAAGGCTAAAATTATGCAGGAAGTCGGAGACTCATAAGGAAATAACCTACCATGTTATTTTTGCTCCCGAAGCAGAAGATCAAATACTAAAAATATACCACTACATCTCTGAGGTTGAATCTGCTGAAATTGCGGCAAAATTCACAAATGCTATTATTGATTTCTGCGAAAGCCTTCAAAAATTACCTTTTCGTGGTAATAAACGAGACGACATCAGCAAAGATTTGAGGGTAATCCATTATAAAAAGAGAACGAGCATCGCTTACGCTGTTTTCGAAGAACGGGTTGCAATCTTGGGTGTCTTTTACGGCGGGCAGAATTACGCAGAAAAGCTGAATAATCAGTAATGCCTTTGCTTCTTACGAGGCAGGGGGCTTCTTTTTGATCATCGGCAAACATAATAGCCGTGAACAAGCAAACATTATCCGACTCAACAAACAAATAAAAAAACAACGCCAGTTAACGAAAATCAAGCTCGTCAGTTATCGATCTTTACGTATAAGAACAGACCCGTTTAATCAAATAAAAAGCCGCACAGCCTAAAGATGTGCGGCTTTCTCGCGTAAGAAAAATTCTTACGCGGGAAGACTACGTATGAGCGACTATACGTAGTCTCCCCGGTTAAATTTGATCTGTTCGGTCACGGCCACTGTTTCCAGTTCGGATACGATGGAACCGAGTTCCGGATTCTCGCTTTGTACACCGGGCCAATCCTTCTTGAGGGACTCAACTCCACCTTGAATGCCTTCAAGAGTCGAATAGGCCTGCTTCAGTCCGCCCTCACCGGAGGAACCGAGCTGCTGTGCGTAACTTTCAAGCTTTCCGAAAAGGTCTTCCACCTTGCCGACAAACTCATTCTCGCTGACCTTAGAGGTCTGCTGAACCTGAGCGGCCTGTTGCACCTGCAACAGGGGATTCATGGCCTGAAGACCCGGCACCGGCGGTGCAGAAGCTGCGCCGCTTTGCTGCGCGCCGCCCTGCTGAACTTCCTGATTCAGGAATTCGCCGAACGCTGCCCCGTCAACCTTCTTTGCCTTGTTTTCCTGCTGCTGTTGCAGCTTTAAGGCTTCAATCTGTTCAGGACTTATCTTCATATTTTACTCCTCAGCCTTTGGTTTCACATCAGACTATGCAATGACCTTGCCAAAGTCTAGACTTTCGCTCAATAGGCTGATTTAACTAACTTTAGAATTCTTAAGTACTCGGAAAATAATGCCACATCCACCGGAACTCAGCCCTTAATGAGACATTTTTTCCTCCTGCAGGATAAAGTATAAGAAAAAGCTTGTCCATGGTGGCAATAATCGGATAATATTGGAAGTAAGAAATTTTAAGAATGCACTTTCTTTCCATGCACAACCCTTGAATTACGGAGGTATGGATATGGCTGAAATCAAGAAGATACTCTGTGCAGTGGACTTTTCGGATCACAGCCCCGTTGTAGCAGAATACGCAAGCACCCTTGCCAAGACACTGGGTGCTGACATTATCTGCCTCTACGTGGCTCCATCGCTGGATCAGTACGTGGGTTTCCATGTACCGCCCAGCTCCATTGAAAACTTTGTCGGTGAAATTGTAACCGGTGCGGATTCAACAATGGAAACTTTCATCACTGAAAACTTCAAGGACGTACCTGCCGACGGCAAGGTCGTCACCGGCTATGCAGCCGAGGAGATCCTCGCCATTGCCGAAAGCGAGAACGCGGACATGATCGTCATGGGCACCCACGGGCGTGCGGGAATTGACCGCATCCTGTTCGGTTCTGTAGCAGAAAAGGTGGTTAAGTCCGCCAAGAGTCCGGTTCTGACAGTAAGACCCTCCTAAGAATAACCTCATAACTGGCCTGAAGACCAGCACCCCGGTCTGAAGGTCGACCTCACTAACCTCAAAAAGCCCCCCGTCATGCCATGAACGGGGGGCTAATTTTATTTATTTTCTGACTAAACTAGGTTTACTCAAATATTACAAGCATGAACGCGGTGCTGACTTTATTCTTTTTTGAATAAATGTGATTTATTCAAGTGTGACAACCATGAACAAAGGGCTGATCTTAACCTTTTTTCCGAATCTTCTTCATCTTCTTTATATGCAGAGCAACATCACGCCAGCGTTCTTTTTCCACTCGGTCAGCAGATTTATGTTCCCGCTGCAAGAGATAACCTAATTCACGTTTCATCTTATAATAACTTTCAAGACGTTCAGCTGAAAGCTCTCCACTTGCAACAGCTTCCAACACATTGCATCCCGGATCGTTAAGGTGATCACAATCCGAAAAACGGCAGAAGCGCGCGAATTGTTCTATATCAGCAAAAGCGTTATCCATGCCGCCGTCATCAGTGTAAAAGGCGATTTCACGGATACCCGGATTATCTATCAGCATCCCGCCTTGGGGCATACGAATCAAATCACGTCCCGTAGTGGTATGCCGCCCTTTCCCCACGCTCTGGCTGATAGCCCCGGTCTGCTGCACGGACTCGCCGTAAAGCCTGTTTAAAAGCGTTGATTTACCCGCACCGGATGACCCGATCATGGATACGGTCTTTCCCGGTAACAGATATTGCTCCAACTCCAGAACTCCACTTTCATCCTCAGCAGAAACGAGATGTACAGGAACACCGAAAGCAACTCCCTCCACCTCGTCGACGCAGCCTAGTGGATCTTCATGCAAATCGGCCTTGGTCAGGACTATAGCGGGGGTCAAATTGCAATTGTAAACTAAGGTTAGATAACGCTCGATACGACGGACATTGTAATCACGATCCAGACCGCAAACAATGAGCACAGTATCAAGATTGGCAGCCATAATCTGCTCTTCGGTTGCTGCGTCATTATTCTTGCCGCGCCCCCCGGCAGCACCGCGCGATAAGGTATTACGCCGCGGCAAAACCCTCGTGATGACCGAGTCCCGGATAAGCACCCAGTCTCCCGTAACAGGGAACAATTCCCCTGAACACGGCAGACCTGCATTGTAACGGACTTTGCCGGAAAGGGTGGCCTGTAAATCCTTACCACCCTGATTCAAAAGAAACAGGTCCTTGTTTACGCTGACAACGCGAGCGGGAACGTCTGTGTCCCTTATATTTTCCTGAAAAAACTCAGCCCAGCCCAAGGCTTTAAGGCTCGTATCACTTGAGAAAGATTCTGCTAATTCGTAAAAAATTTTCATTTGGTATTACCATCTTATTAATAACCTGACCCATGACAGTTCAGACACAACAAAACCGTCATAGATCAAGCAATGTTCATTTAAATCTATGTATCTGGTTACGGACGCACGCAAAGGATGCAAGAGTCCGACAACCTGAACGATACATACAGGTCATGAATAACAGCGAATGGTATGTCACCGACAAAAATTGGGAACAGCAATAGAGGCGGAACTCTGAATAGAGGTCCGATACGGCGTAAGCCGAGAAGGAAACAGAAAAGCTCCTCAGATGGAGTGGGGGTTCTGCGCAAGGCAGAACCAGATCATCCTGCTACCGGCTTATTACCCGTTGTCGGCAACGTGCGGCACAATCTCCAATGATCTCATCAACATAAAAACTCCTTAAAAGAATTATCACTTATTTTGGAAATTCATACTTCCATGAATATGCCTTGTCAACAGCATTAATTTTGACAAATTCTTCGTTCCAAACTAATAAAACCGTGCTTTCCTTTTAAATTTGTCCCTGTCTTTACTGCGCCAAGAGCGAGGCCCTATAGGGATTATCTCCTGTAGCCGCCGGGGGCGAAATCAAATAATCAAAGCGCGCAGCGCATCAATTCAAATAAGGATTCCAGCATGTCCGCCATCAAAGTCCGCTCTGATATGATGAATTCAAAGCCCTATGCACCGGGCCTGACCATCGAAGAAATCAAAGAAAAATACGGTCTCGATACTGTCATTAAACTCGCCAGCAACGAAAACCCGCTGGGCACTTCTCCCATGGCCCAAAAAGCCATCACCCGTCACGCGCCCTCAGTTTTCCGCTATCCGCACAACGGCAACCCTCGCTTAAACACAGCCATTGCCAAACGCACAGGCGTGTCTGAAGACCAGATTATCAGCGGTAACGGCTCAGATGAAATCCTCGACCTGCTGGTGCGCATCAAAGCCAATCCCGGTCAGGATGAAGTGCTGACCTACGAATCCTGCTTCAGCATGTATCGGCTCATGTCCCATCTTTGCGCCATCAATTTTCGTCAGATTCCCCGCGATGCAGGACACAAACAGCCCCTGAAAGCCCTGACTGAAGCAGTTACAGAAAAGACCGCCATCGTGTTCATGACTTCCCCGGATAACCCCACCGGTCTGGCGGTAACTGTTGATGAAGTACGAGAAATGGCGGCCTCCATCCCCGAACAGACCCTGCTGGTCATTGATGAAGCGTACATAGAGTTTGCCCGCCCCGCTAAAAAATACGATATGCGCGGCCTGCTCGACGAATTTCCTAATATAGTGCTGACCCGCACCTTCTCCAAGGCTTACGGACTGGCCGGACTGCGCATCGGTTACGGTATAATGAGTCCGCAACTGGCCGGATACATCAAGAGTGCCCGCGCACCCTTTACCGTTAACCTGCTGGCAGAAGAAGCGGCCATCGCGGTGCTGGAAGATGAAGCATTCTTCCAGACCACCATGGATGTTGTTCTGCGCGGACGCAAACTTTTCACGGAATCAATCCGCGAAATGGGCTGCGAAGTACTTGATTCCCAAGCCAACTTCATTATGTTCAAGCCGACCCGAGATGCAATGGAAGTGTTTGAGCAACTCCTCAAACAGGGCATAATTGTCCGCCCGCTGAAGAGCTTCGGCCTTGGCGAATACATCCGGGTCAACATGGGCACTGACCAGGAAAACAAAAAATTTCTGAAAACACTCAAGGAGGTCCTTTAATGGACACACCTTTTATCATAACTCTTGATGGCCCGGCTGGTGTTGGGAAATCCACCCTTGCCAAACGTCTGGCTGACCGCTTTGAAATAGCATACCTCGATACCGGGGCCATGTTTCGCGGCACAGCTTGGAAACTGGGCGAAGGTTCATGGGATTGGGAAGCGGAACAACTTAACGAAGCTTTGAAAGGACTCGATTTCACCCTTTCCGGCAGCGGTAGTAATTCCATTCTCAGCCTGAACGGAATACCGCTCACTGATGAAATCCGCACCGAGACCGTGGGTATGTGGGCCTCCAACATGGCTAAAATACCGGCAGTGCGCGAACTCCAGAAAATCGCCCAGCGGGCAATAGGTGAAACAACATCACTCATTGCTGAAGGACGCGACATGGGTACGGTCATCTTCCCGCAGGCCCCCTGTAAATTCTTTCTTGATGCTGATCTTGAAGAACGTGCCCGCAGGCGGTTCGAACAGCTTAAAGAAATGGGCAAACCCGCAGAAATGGCAGAACTAATTGAACAGATCAGCACCCGTGATGATCAGGACCGCAACCGCAAGGTGGCTCCGCTCAAACCCGCTGAAGATTCCATTATCGTAGATACGACAAGACTCGATATTGACGGAGTTTTTGATAAGCTTGTTTTCGAAACTGAAAAAAAAGTTAAATAGAAACGAAAACTCAAATACAAATATTTCAGGCCGCTTGGGAGTTTCCCATGCGGCCTGTTTCTTTCAGCGACCCAAATGTTGCTTGACTTTAGCTTCTCAAAGACTACCTACTTACTCCATGAATCATCAACCAGCCCAAACGGAGCTTTCCGTGAAAATATCTTCTATTCTGAAAAAAATATTCCCTGAACCACTCGGCCCGGTTTCCGAAAACCTGACCGATGAACTGGCAGCATCCTTTTTCCCGGCAGACTCAACCAGACTGGCTCACATGCGTCAGGCCGGCAGTACTGCCCGCAGATTGACTGCCCAGATAGATTATGATGCTGAAACAGCCCGGAAAATTATCACCGCAGCCCTCTTCCATGATGTGGGGTATTCTGAAAAGCTGAACAAGACAGGATTCCATCCCCTTGACGGTGCGGCCTACCTCGCCCACTGCAATGCTCCCGAAGACCTGATCAGGGCCGTTCTCTGGCATTCCAGCACACCGGTAGAGATTGAGAGTATGCCTGAAATGAAGGAAATCTACTCCCAGTTCCCCGGCCCAAATTACGATTGCCCCATACATAAAGCTGTGGCTTATTGTGATTTCCGCACCTCTCCCGTTGGAGAATCTTATTCTTTCGGGCAACGCATAGTGGAACTTGAAAACAGATTCGGCACAGACTCCGTGCCTCCGGCTATCGCCCGCAAAACCTTGCCTTACTCCCGCAAGAACCAGCACGATTTTGCAAGAACCATTGCCTGCGCACAGAACAAAAGTCTGCCTTGGGTATTCTGCGATATCGACAACACCCTGATCACCCCCGGTGAAAGTATCGACCGCCGCACACTCAACGCCATTAACCGCTACACCACAGCTGGCGGCCACTTTTCACTTATCACCGGGAAACACCTGATCAGCTTACCGCACCTGATCAGCAGCGTAGGCAGCCAGACACCCCACGCCGGGGTCAACGGATCGGTCATCGCGCGCAACGGTAAGCTGGAAGTATTCGGGGAAGATGTAGGGCCGTTCAAAGCCATTGAAGATACCCTGCTTGATGCCGGAGTAAACTACACAACCTATGTAAGTGACGGAATCTGGACTCAGGCCGAACTCACGGACAAAGAAATTAATGATTTTGTAAAAGTAGGTGAAACCCTGCCCCGGACAGGTGAAACCCCGGAAGAAAAGACAGCCATCAAGATCCTGACCTTTTCCAGCCGTGAGCAGACCCAGCAGTGCGAACTTGTACGCAGCCTTGCGGAAAAGTATGGTCTGAGCTGTGTTCGGACAGGTGAAGATTTCCTTGAAATCGGCCCAGCGGATCACGGTAAACACTCCGCCATGATGCAGATCATGAAAGAAGCAGGTTGGTCAGACCTCAACTCCATTGCCATCGGCGACAGCGAAAATGACCTGACCATGTTCGGCCATGTGGGTTTAAGCGCAGTGGTTGCCAACGCAGCTCCCGAAGCATTGCCCGCAGCAGATCTGCATATTCCGGCCTGTAATGAATACGGGGTTGCCCGCCTTCTGGACGCCCTTGTGGATTCCGCGCAGGACGGCTGCTGGTCCATCCCTCACAACTGGCTGGCGACTTACGAATAAGCACTCTTTTTAAGTCCGGTTGCGACTTTCCTTGGTTATGCTATAAAGATCAGACATATAAATCTGATCCTTTTTCGTACATTTCAAGGAGGTCGCTCCGGCATGAAAAAATTCCACCTTTCCAAAACAGCATTAATTGCACTGACCTTTCTCTCATTATTGCTTGCCGCAGGCTGTTCCAAAAACAGTACCGACACGTTCAACAAATGGAGCGATGACCTGACCAAGGCTCTCACCACCGAAAGACCCTTTCAGGAAATCGAACTTTTCTATGCAACTGACCGCAAGGCCACAGGAAGCACTGTTCCGGACAAAGCCTTTGGCGATGAACAAGGGAAGCTGAGCTGGGGAGCCTGCTCGGTCACCATTCCCTACGATAAAGAAATCAAAGACCTGCAAAAATCACACTTCACCATGACCTCCTACGGGTTGAGTCCGGCCTGCGGATACAAAATTACAGATATCCGCCAACTTCCTCTGCGCTCATTTGGAACGACCCTGCCAAAACGTCTGGACGGCAATCCCGACAATTCTGCCCTCATTTTCGTGCATGGATTCAACAACTCATTTGAAGAAGCAGCCGTACTCACCGCACGCATGAGCTACCAGCTGCAATATCAGGGCGCACCTCTCTTTTTCAGCTGGCCGGCACAAGGCGACAAACTTGATTATCTTGAGGATGAACAGAGAGCGGATCACACCGTCCCACAGCTCACTGAATTTCTGAAAGAAGTGGCGGAAAAATCCACTGCGGAAAATATCTACCTCATCGGCAGCAGCATGGGTTGTGAGCCGCTTTGTGAAGCCCTTGCAGATCTGAATTTAAGCTCTGAGGATATGGATCGCATCAAAGAACTGATCCTCATTACCCCGGACATCAACCGCAATAAATTTGCCGAAAAGATCTTTCCCAAATTGCATAATACCAGAGCACGCATCACGGTCTACACCTCCAGCCGGGATGACAAACTGGCCCTAGCGCACAAGCAGCGTAACGGGGTAAGGCTGGGAGACGTGGTCAACAATGCCGATCTACCGGGCATAGACTTTGTGGATGCATCCGCCATAGACAGCAGCCTCGACGGCAAGCCCCGCTTTGTGAAGCAGACTTCAATCTACAACGATATATCAAATATAGTTAAATAAGCCTTCGGCGACCCTGCCGGGGGCCTTAAACCCTTTTGGAAAAGGGTTTAAGAATCCCAAAACTTTTTTGTTAGGGCTTCGCCAATTAGCTTTCCAAGTTCACCCACAAACAAAGGCCGCAATATCTATCAAGGTATTGCGGCCTTTATTGATAAGACACTTTTTAAAACTATATGCGAAGCTTAAGCCCCCTCATCTACAATCAAATCACCGGACAAGGCCGCATTGCGGGCCAGATCGTCGCAACGTTCGTTCTCCGGGTCACCGGAATGCCCCTTTACCCAGCGAAAAGTTACATCGTGCTTCTCCAGCAGGGGGATAAACTGCAACCAGAGATCCTTGTTTTTAACCGGCTTCTTGGCTGCGGTCTTCCAACCGTTTCTCTGCCAATTGTCGATCCACTTCTTGGTGAAGGCGTTCTTCACGTACTGGGAGTCAGTATACAGGGTAATCTCACAAGGCTCTTTGAGTTCGGTAAGGGCTGCGATTACCGCACGCATTTCCATGCGGTTGTTGGTTGTTCTCTTGTAGCCCTGAGCAAGTTCCTTGCGGTGTTCGTTGAACAGAAGAACCGCACCGTAACCGCCCTTGCCGGGATTACCGAGACAGGAACCGTCCGTATAAATGGTCATTTGCTTTTTAGACATTGATTACTTTATTCCTCGTGGGCTGATGATTCAGGATCAGGCTGACTGTCGTTTTCCTCTGCGTGCACTTCAGGAACGGGCTGTTTGGATTCAACATTAACCAATCGCTCCCAGATCATGGACAGAGATGTCATAAGCGATGCGGGCCATTCCTCATCAGCAAAATGATTTTCAAAATGTTTATTCTCAAGCTCGGAAATAAATTCATTTCCCAAGGCATGACGCACAAGACCGGGAAAATACATTCCTACCTCCTGCTGAGGAGGAGAAAGAACAATCAGAAGTTCTTTAGGATCTACTTCCTGTTCCGTGATCGGGTCGAGAATGATCTGAATCCGAACCTTAACCCCGAATTCATTGCGCATACTCCTGATAAAACCCTGAATGTAATCACGCTCGGAACGGTCCAAAATCTTGGTCTGGTCCCAGAGAGCGTTACGGGCCTGAATCTTTTCCAGTGTTGACTGGTTGTTCATCCAGAACGCATAGATTACGAGGCCGAGAATTATGACCATCCCGATCATTCTGAAAAACCGTTCCGATCCAGTCTTACCATGTGGTTTTATAAACAATGCCATGATTCATACCTTGTGCTGCTTGATGAATTTAAAACAGGATAGAACGTTTACCTGTATGGGCCGATGGTATCAAGTATTTGCTTTCATGTAAAAATGGCAACTATGAGCAAAGCTCCGCAGCCAGCCGCTCCAGCAAGGCTTCCACAGTATTCTTTATTTCAGAGAGCTGTTCTTGCGAGGAAGCCTCAAAACGAAGTGTCAGAGCAGCCTGAGTATTGGACGCCCGCACAAGGGCCCAGCCGCCCTCGAAAACAACACGTACGCCATCGATGCTTATAACTTCATAATCCTTGGCAAGCTCCTGCGCCGCATTTTCAACCAGCTTGAACTTAATTTCTTCGGGATACTCAACACGCAGCTCCGGGGTAAAGAAAGTCCGGGGCCATTCATCCCACATTTTCGAAAGCGGAACTTCAGTAGCGGATAAAATCTCCAACAACCGCAAGGCGGAATAAAGGCCATCGTCAAATCCGTAGAAACGGTCGGAAAAGAAAATGTGCCCGCTCATCTCGCCGCCCAGTCCGGCTCCGGTTTCAATCATCTTGGCCTTCATGACCGAATGACCCGTGCGGGCCATAAGCGGTTCGCCGCCGTGCTTGGAAATATCATCAAAAAGGAGATGGCTGCACTTTACATCGGCCACCACAGTTTCACCGGGTTTGCGCTCCAACATTTCACGCGCATACAGAGCCACAAGCCTATCTCCGGGCACAAGATTACCCAGCTCATCCACCGCCCCGATACGATCGGCATCACCGTCAAGGCCGATACCCACTTCCGCACCATGTTCAACCACGGCTTTGAACAGGTCGCCCATGTACTCTGCAACCACCGGGTCCGGGTGGTGGTTGGGAAAATCCCCATCCGGTTCACAATACTGGGGGACGACCTCGGCCCCGGCCTGACGGAGCATTTCAAGAGCAATATGCCCCCCGGCCCCGTTACCGCCATCCAGAACCACCTTGAGGGGACGTTTAAGCTTAATGCCGGAAAGCAGATCTTCGATATAATAGGGAACAATATTATGATAAGAAGCCATTCCGCTTCCATCAATGAAATCACCGGACTCCATTATGTTGTAGATTTCCTGAATATCATCGGTATGGATAGTGGTCTCGCCACCCCAGACCTTAAACCCGTTAAATTCCGGGGGATTGTGGCTGGCGGTGATCATTACCCCGGCTTTATAACCCAGCTTTTTTGCGGCAAAATATAATGCAGGGGTGGGAATAAGGTTCAGGAAAAGCACATCCACACCGGATTTATTCAGCCCCCGCCCCACGGCCTGTTGATAGGCAGGAGAACTGTGGCGGCAATCATGACCAAGTACGGCCCGGTCCCAGCCCTTGGCACGAAACCATGTTCCGCAGGCCCGCCCTAACCGTTCAACCCACTCTTCATCAAAATCCTGATCCACAACCCCGCGGATATCGTAAGCCCTAAATATCTCTTTCCTGATTTCCTTCATTACACTTCTCCGTTAACCATAATTCTTTTCCGGCTTCATAAGAATCAACCCATTCTTGCGGTAAGAACAGATTGCGAGTATGAGTCTAAAGCAGGTATCACTCTATAATTTATAAAAAAGAGAACCACACAGCAAGCCATGTTTAATATTCCATACGTTGAAGTACATACGGTCGACCATTGCAACAACAACTGCCGCTGGTGCCACAACTACTCCCCTTTCTGCCCGGAAAAGGAATATGAGGCCAGTGACTATTTCCCCGGCCTTGATATCCTCAACGGAGACAACTTCCATCTTGGGGCCATTTCACTCATGGGCGGGGAACCATTTCTGCATTCTGACATAACCCGCTTTGCTTTCCATATCTGGGAAAGATATGAAAGCCCCATTGTCATCACCAGCAACGGATTCTGGCTTTCCGAAGATGCTGTGCGGGCCTACAAAGACCTCTGGAAGCTCATGGCACTGGTCAAAATTTCCCGCTACCCGACCATTGAGAAACAGCTCGGCGGATACGATGAAGCCTATCGCATAGCCATGCTGATCAAAGAATACAACCCCCATGTAAGGATTGAATTCCCACAGAAGGCTGTTTTTAACAAACTTGAGACCTTTGCAAAGCCAAGGGAAGTAAAACGTTTTTGCGGCAACTCACATTGCATGGCTTTGCTGCGCGACATGACCGTACACCGCTGCGGAGCCGGCGGGTACCAACGGTTTGCCCCTGACGAAATGCTTAGTGATGGCTTTAAAAACTGCCCGCACATGTCCTACGACCTTAAAAATTTTGATTACAACGATTTTGTGCTCTGGCGGTCCCGCTATCCCCTTGAAGCCTGCTCCTACTGCAATTTTTCCGACCGCACCCCATCGGTAGGCTGGAAAGTGGAAAAGGGTCATAAGCCTTTTAATACGGATTATGAAATCAGCTACCACTACAATCTGGCCAAAAACATGATCATTCAGGAAAGTTTTGCGGACGCGCAAAACAGAACCGAATTCATCCGCAACAACTACGGCGAACAGCCGCAAATTAATGTAATCAAGGGTCTCATTGCCTCACAGCACGGAGATTTAACCGGAAGCCTTGAAGCATTCTCTGCCGCCTTGCAGCAGGACCCGGATAATGCAGAGGCCAAATATTTCCTTGATCTGGTGCGCCGACAGGTAAAACCATCCTGAACAGGATTCAATATTCAGAAAAAGTTTTATCTTTAACAGAAATTGATCTAATCTGTGTATATTTATTAATGCGTTACAGGATGACCGGATAACTCTCCCCGCTTGCTGCTACAAAACGTTCGTGCGGAAGTTATTATTTCATTAACATATTGACCTGCATATCCGATTTTCCTTGATATGTCGGTCTATCTCACCTATCAAATTTACATGAACTGGGACTGGGACAAATTATCCGAACAACGGCAGAGGAACAAAGGCGGCGGAGGTGCTCCGAAACCGCCGAATGTGGACGATATCAACTCCACAATCAAAAAACTCCGCGGAACCGGCTTGCCGGGCGGAAAATTTTTAATCATCGGCATCATCCTGCTCTGGTTTCTTTCCGGGGTCTACATTGTAGAACCGGATGAAGTCGGTGTGGTAACCAGATTCGGTAAGTACGTGGACACCACGACCCCCGGACCGCACTACCACCTTCCGATTCCCATTGAATCGGTTATGAAGCCTAAAGTCACACAGATCAGACGTGTGGAAGTGGGTTTCCGTTCCTATGGCTCTTCGCGCTCCTTTACCCAAGGTCAGTCGCGTAATGTGCCCGAGGAATCTCTCATGCTGACCGGTGATGAAAACATCGTTGATGTTCAATTCATCGTACAATACCAGATCAAAGATCCGGTGAACTATCTCTTTGAAGTCAGCAACCAGCCTAAGACCATTCAGGATGCTGCCGAAGCGGCCATGCGTGAGATCATCGGTAAAACCAAGATCGAACTGGCACTGACCACCGGTAAACTCCAGATTCAGACTGAAACACGTGATCTGTTACAGACAATTGTGGACCGCTACAAACTCGGAGTAAATGTGCTGGCAGTGCAGCTGCAAAACGTGCATCCACCGAACGAGGTTGTGGACGCCTTTAAGGACGTAGCCTCCGCCCGTGAGGACAAGAGCCGCTACATCAACGAAGCGGAAGCCTACCGCAATGACATCCTGCCCAAAGCAAGAGGTCAAGCAGCGGTCATGGTTAACAAAGCGGAAGCCTATAAGGAATCCAAAATCCGCCTTGCAGAAGGTCAGGCCAAGCGTTTCATGGCTGTGTACAAGGAATACAAAAATGCCAAGGACATCACTGTTAAACGTATGTACCTTGAAACCATGCAGAACATCCTTTCCTATCCGAGCATAGAGAAAGTGATTCTTTCCGATGATGCGGCTCAGAAAACACTTCCTTTCCTTTCTCTGGACGGAAAGGCTCTTCCCATTCAAACCGGTAAAAAATAGGGGATAAGAATATGAGTTTACTCAAAAAAAGTTCCGCTCCCCTGGCAATTCTGATCATTGTTGCCGTACTGGGGATTGCACAGAGTGCATATATCGTAAAGCAGACCGAAAAGGCCATTGTGCTTCAGCTCGGTAAGCCCAAATCCGGGCCAATGGGACCGGGGTTGCATTTCAAGCTGCCCTTTGTCCAGAACGTAATCTATTTTGATTCACGACTTCTGGAATATGATGCCCGCCCGGCTGAAATCCTGACCAAAGACAAGAAAAACATGGTTGTGGATAACTACTCCAAGTGGCGCATTGCCGACCCCTTGTTGTTTTACCGCACCGTACGTTCCATCCCCCGCGCTCAGGCACGGTTGGATGATATTATCTACGCGGAACTGCGCGTTGCCCTTGGTCGCTACACGCTGATCGAGATCATCTCCAGTGACCGTACTTCCATCATGGAAGAGGTAAGCCATACCTCGAACAGTCTGCTCAAGCCTTACGGTATTGAAGTCCTTGATGTTCGCATCAAGCGTACCGATCTGCCGCCTGAAAACGCCCGTGCTATTTACGGACGTATGAGGGCAGAACGTGAACGTATGGCCAAGCAGTACCGCTCACAGGGTAGCGAAGCAGCGGCCCGCATCACAGCACAGGCTGACAAGGAAAGAACCATCCTGTTTGCTGATGCGAACCTCAAGTCCGACATCCTGCGTGGTGAAGGTGATGCAATCGCGACCAAAACCTATGCCGAAAGCTTCGGCAAAGACCCGCGCTTCTATGAATTCCAGAAATCTCTCGAAGCCTACGAAAAAGGATTCAGGGCTGGAAAAACGAAGCTGATCCTCTCACAGGACAACCCGTTCTTAAAGTATATGAAGTAGTTTCTCAGCAAACTCGACATGACACTAATAAGCCCGTAGTATCTCACGAGATATTACGGGCTTTATTTTTGGAGGCTTCATATGGAAAATTGCAGACATCTTATCGTCGGTGCCGGGATTACCGGCTGTACCGTTGCCAGACACATTGCAGACAACTTAAATGAAAAAGTGCTGGTCATTGACAAACGAGGCCACATCGGCGGCAACTGCCACAGCCGCATCAATGAAGAAACGGGCATTGAAGTCCACACCTACGGCACCCATATTTTTCATACCAAAGAACGCAGAGTCTGGGACTTTTTGAACCGCTTCACAGAATTCAACGGCTATAGGCATAAAGTTGTGACCACCTATCAAGGCCGCACATTCCATATGCCGGTCAACTTGCAGACCATTAATTCTTTCTTCGGGATCAGCCTGAAACCGCACGAGGTTGAAGACTTCATCCAAAGTAAAAGCGCGCAAGAGAACATCACTGCCCCACAGAACCTTGAAGAAAAGGCTATCAGCCTCATCGGGCGGGAATTGTACGAAGCTTTTGTTAAGGGCTACACCCTCAAACAATGGGAATGCGATCCCAAAGAGCTGGATGCATCAATTATCACCCGTCTGCCCTTCAGGCACACCTATGAATGCGACTACTTTACCGACCGCTATCAAGGGCTGCCATGGAACGGCTATACGAAACTGTTCGAACGCATGCTGGACCACGAATTAATCGAGACTAAACTGAACGCAGATTTCTTTGACCTGAAACGAATTATCCCCAAAGATTGCAATATCTACTACACTGGCCCGGTGGACCGGTATTTTGATTACTGCCACGGGGAACTTACATGGCGTTCCCTGCGCTTTGATTATCAGGTGGAAGATGTGGATGACTATCAAGGTACATCGGTCATGAATTACGCCGATATTGACGTTCCATACACCCGTATTCATGAATACCAGCACCTACACCCGGAAAGGAAGAACACAAGCGGCAGGAGCATAACTGCACGCGAATTCTCCATGAAATGGAAACAGGGTGACGAGCCGTACTACCCGGTCAATACAAACGACGACCGCAAACGACTTGAGCTATATCAGATTAAAGCCGGAAAGCAGGAGAATGTGCACTTCCTCGGCAGGCTGGGCCAATACAAATATTATGATATGGACAAGGCCGTACTGGCTGCGCTGGAATTTTGTGATAATCTCTAATCAAACGCAAGGGACTCCAAAATAGAATTGGAAACCAACATACCGTTCTTGGTCAAGCGCAGGTAGCCCGCGCTCATGCGCACCAGTCCGTTCTTATGCAAGGCACTTATGACGGACCCTTTTTCCTTGGTCAGATCACGCCCGGTGAGTTCCGTATAGTCAGAGAGTTTAAGTCCCTTTGATGTCCGCAAACAGAGCATAATCAACTCTTGTGCCTTGATTTCATCAGTGAGTTCCTCGAAATCCTCCCCGGCAAAAGCTCCTCGTACAGCTGCGTCATACTCATCCATATAGCGCGGATTGGTGAACCTGCGATTACCGATTGTGGATACTGCGGAAGGCCCGAGACCAAGGTAATCCATGCGATCCCAATAGCCCTGATTATGGCGGGAAATAAAACCCATACGCGCGAAATTTGAAATCTCGTACTGAATATAGCCCATGGATTCCAGATATTCAGCCCCGTAGATAAACATGCGGGCCTGCTCCCCGTCAGGCGGCAGTTCCATATCCAGATCCTTGGCCCGCTGTCCGAAGACAGTACCCGGTTCAATGGACAAACCGTAACAAGACATATGTTCCGGCTTAAGCTGGACCACAGCTTTTAATTCATCGTTCCAATCCTTGACCTTCTGGCGCGGCAGTCCCCAGATCAAATCAATGCTGATGTTGCCGAACCCGGCCTTGCGGGCCACGTAATATGATTCAGTTGCCTGCCTTGCGGAATGGGGACGACCGAGGGTTTCAAGGTTACGGTCGTCTAGAGACTGGAAGCCGAGACTGAGCCGGTTGATGCCCATATCGTAGAGGGCCTTGAAGTAGGAAAGATCATTGGCTGAATCAGGATTGGCTTCAAGGGTAATTTCCATACCCTTGGTGAAGCTGAAATTCTTGCGCAGGGCATCCATGATCAGCTCAAGCTGAAACGGCGGAATCAGACTGGGAGTACCGCCGCCGAAATAGACTGTACCGATATTGGGGTTCTTGAGCCGCTTGCCCCAAAGCTCAATCTCGGACAGCAGGGTTTTCATGTACCATGCAAAACTGACCTGCTCGAACGGCTGGGAATGAAACGCGCAATAGTTGCATTTGCGTTTGCAGAAAGGCACATGAATGTAGAGCAGGAGGTTTCTGGCCTCACTGCCGTCACCGCGCAGCAGCGGGGCATTGAAAAAAGCTGGGGGCATTCCCATATGAAAACCTTATTGGATGCGCTTTGCGCTTTTGGATAAAATGATTTTGCCTCCGGCGGCCCTTCGGGGACCAGAGAACCCTTTTGAAAAAGGGTTCTCTGGACTCTCCTAAAACTTTTATTATGGCTTCGCCGTATTTAATTACAAACAGTCATTTTAAAAAAAAGCACTAGCAAAAATTTACTCTTAAAAGACCTACCTGCTTACCCAGAGAGCCGCCCCTTCGAGCTGGTGCAATAATTTCACACTAAGCGAACGGGGAAACAGCTTTTCAATTGCGGTCTTGTCGTGCTTGCCGCGCCCTGCTGCAACTGCGGCGTAGGGCTTTTTGGCGACCTGCTCCAGAATGGCCTTGGCAACATCATCACCGTCTACAACCAGTTCTTTGATGCGCTCCGGCGCAACGCCGTTATCTTCAAGGTGCTGACGAGTAATCTCAAAAATATCTTCCGAGGTCGCTGCGCCCTTCTCTCTGGAATCATGTACATGGAGCATGGTTATGTCATGGTTGGGATTATCGCCAAGCACGAACCCCACATGATCCGCAATCCTCTGCGAAGGGGCATCCTCATCCACGCAGAGCAGGACATCCTTACCCGGAATCTCCTGCGGACACTTGCAGAACCAGAGCGGAAAATCAACTTCTTCCCAGATAACCTTAGACCCCACGCTGTAATCGAAAAACTCTTCAAGCACGGACTGAGACTGCCGCCCCAGTATGACAGCGTCATACATGCCCTTATGCCCTTCCTGTACTATCTCGCGAGCGGTATTGCCCCGCGAGTAGATGCTCTTGATATCGATATGGCTTTCTGCGCAAAAGCTGTGATCAATGAACCATTGACGAGTCTCTTCAAGAAGTTTGCGTCCCTTGCCCAGTGCCCCCTTACTCCATGAGCTCTTCGGGGGGGCAACATTAAAAAGGGTGATACGCACATCACAAGGAGAATGAAAAAAATTCTTTATAAATCTGACCGCATATGACGCGGTGCAATCCGCACGAACACAAACCAGTAGATGCTTTTCCATGTTCACCTTATCCTGTTGCTGTCGAAATATAGCAAGAAGCAGGAGTACTGCTTTTTAAATACAGAAGCTTAGAACAAGATAACCACTGTAAAAAAATTAAACAAGCTAAGATTTTTTCAAATCATTCTCATAACGCTCATTTTCGCTGAACAAACAACCGCAGTACTGCTGGCGGTAGATACCCATTTCCTTGGAGCGTTCAATGCCGTCTTTCCAGCCTTCACGGAAGTCATAGTAATAGAACTCGCATTTGCTTTTCCCGGCCATATCTTTTCCGAGTTCGGCAATACGCTCATGCTGTTGGAATTTACTATAGAGCAAAGTCGTGGTGTAGAAATCAAAGTTGCCGCGTCTGGCAAGGGAAAGGGTTCGCTCCAGACGATCCGCATAGCAATGAAAGCAACGGTTGGCTTCGCGGAAAGCTGCATTACGGAACCATTTTTTGGAATCGTACTCATCCAGCCTGCCGATGACCTTTACGTTCATCTTCTCGCAGACTTCGAGAAAGCCGTCGCGGCGGCGCAGGTATTCCTGCAAGGGGTGAATATTGGGATTGTAGAAAAATGCGGAAACTTCAAAGCCCTGATCACGCAAAGCATCGATAGTGGTAATAGAACAAGGACCGCAACAGGCGTGAAGAAGTACTCTTTTAGACATATATCCCTCCGGGGACTGAACAAGCATTCCCCGGCAAAGCCCTAACAAAAGGGTTTAAGGCCCCCGGCAGGGCTGCCAGAGGCCAAAAAACTATTCGTTCCACTGAATCTCGATGTTGATTTTGGTATCGAACATCTTTTCATACTCAATGATTGCGTCACGCTTGTGGTTAAGCAGGTAGAGCGCGAGTTCCTCTTCAGCCTCGTAGACCAGTGAGGATTCATTACCCGGCTTTCTAAGCATGCGATAAATTTCTTTGAGAGCCTGCATGGACTGCCATTCCATATTGCGGCGGATACCAGTTCCATCACAGCAGGGGCAGGATTCAGTGGATACCGCAATTGCGGATGATCCCAGACGCTGGCGGACCAGCTCCATGAGTCCGAAACGGGAAATACGGCCCACATCGGTACGGGCACGGTCACCCTTAAGCGCGGCGCGCATGGTCTTTTCAACCTCGCGGCAATGCTTGGGGTCCTTCATTTCAATAAAATCGATAACCACCTGACCGCCGAGGTCGCGCAACTTGAGCTGACGGGCGATCATCTCGGCACTCTCCTTGTTGGTCTTGAGAGCCATTTCCTTGAAATTGCGCTCGCCGCCTATTTTACCGGAGTTGATGTCGATTGCGGTCAAAGCTTCGGTCTGGTCAAAAACAAGACGTCCGCCGGAAGGCAGGTTGACCTCGCGGCCGTAGATCTGCTCGATCTGCTTGACCAGATTGAACCGTTCCCAAAGGGACTTATCCGTATCGGAATGCAGTTTGACCAGATTATTGCGCCGGGGAAAAGAAAGTGTAGCAAGCTTCTTAACCTGCTCAAGGGTTTCCTTGTCATCAACCCAAATTTCAACAACGTCAGAAGAAAGGTAATCACGCACGGAACGGGCAGCCAGTCCCATTTCTTCGTAAACGAGGGACGGCGGCTTGGCATCCTGTCCTTTTTCGCGGATATCATTCCAGAGACGAGTCAGGAATTTGAAATCGCGCCGCAGAGCGGATTTGCTCTGGCCTTTGCTGGCGGTACGTACAATAACGCCCACCCCGGCTCCGGGATTGACCTCATCGATCAGTTCCTTAAGCCTTTCGCGTTCCTTTTCATCTTCAATCTTACGGGAAATACCGATCTGCTCACGTCCGGGGGTCAGCACAAAATAGCGGCCCGGAATGGAAAGATAGGAGGAAAGAAATGCACCCTTCTTGCCGGTAGGTTCTTTAACCACCTGCACAAAAATTTCCTGCCCCGGTTTTAAAACCTTCTGGAGCAGGGGGTAGCGATGTCCTTTCTTAAGCTTGTAGGTGCCCTGATAATATTCAGGATGCACCTCATCAACTTGCAGAAAACCGTTACGTTCGGCTCCGTAGTTGATAAAAGCCGCCTGTAATGCGGCATCGATATTGTGGATGTAACCTTTGTAAATGTTACCTTTGGTCTTGGCCTGATGGAGCATTTCTACGTAATACTCAATGACCTGACCTTCCTGAGTCAGCGCGACTTCCACCTGTTCACCGGGGAGAACGCTGATAAACATTTTCTCTTTTTTCTTAATTTTTTTACCTGTCATGTTCTAATCCAAAGAAAAGTTGTAAATTTTCTCCGGACCCAGAAGCTGGAATCATGTATCTCCGTCAAGCCTGCAATCGTAATAGATCTCATTTCCTGTCTGCTTGACGTGCAGTCTGCCGCTTTTTTCCAGTTCCGTGAGTACCTGTTCCACCCTCTCCAAGGGAATATCAAGTGCTCCGGCGAGCTGTTGCGCTGTCTGCGGCCTGCGCATGATAGAAGCCTGAATCCGGTCAAATGCGTGGGAGCCATCGCCCTGCACATGGGCTATGGTCTCATCACCGCTCCTTTTCTTTGCGTCGGTATCTGGTTCGCAATCCCTATCTTTACAGGGCGCGGCATCAAGAACCTTTTTCCAGCGGCCTAGGGTCTCGGAATCAACCGGACCGGCCTTCTCCAGAGTACCTGGACGCGAAAGAGTGACCACATCAATGCGGTCCGGGGCAAGTTCGGTACAGAATTCCTTCATAAGAGTTAGGTTTTCATCCGAATCGTTGTATCCCCGTGAAAGGAGCACTTCCAGAAAAATCTTACCGTTGAACTCCTTGCGGAATTCGATCAGGGCTTTAGCAATCGAAGTAGGGTCAATTCCCCTACAAGGTCTGTTTATGGCCCTGAATTCCGAAGCAACAAGGGAATCCATTGAAGGAAGCACCACATCGGCTTCCAGCAGTTCCTTTCTCACTTCGGTGTCCGTCATGGCGGTCGCGTTTGTCAGCACGGCCACAGGCATGGACGGGAAAAGTTTTTTTACGCCGCGAATAATTTCGGGCATTTCAGAGTTGAGGGTCGGTTCCCCGAGTCCTCCAAGGGTAATCACCTCGGGCGGCTGATGCCCCTCCTGCTTCCATTTCTCAAGTTCATTAAGAATATCAGCCGCAGGTACATAAACATCGCGTTCACCGGTGAGCAGATCAGTCTTGCCCACTTCGCAATATACACAATCCATGGAGCAAACCCTGCGTCCAAGCAGGTCCAGCCCCAGTGAACGCCCTATTCTGCCGGAAAAAACCGGCCCGAAGATATAGCTATAACCCATAACGGCCTCATCAAGAAGCAAAAAAATCAATTAAATTTGATGCGCTTCGCGGTTTTTGATCTGATTTCGCCTCCGGCGGCCAAAGGGACTAAGCCCCTTTGGAATCCCTAATTGCTGGGATATAGGACAAACAAAAGAATGACCTGTCATAATTCCAACTGTGATTTTTGCGGGAGATGTGTAAAAATAGCTGCGCGAAGATAAATTCCATTCAATGCGGTAGTTAAGCACTTATGCTTAAATGTCAAAAAACTCAAGTTATATATGATGACGCAGATGGTGCTTTGTATGCGACCTTGACTTTATGCTGTTTCATCCGTAATCGGGCGATAGATCAATTCAGGAGGAAGTCTAATGCTTGAAGCTGGACAATTAATTTTGCTTATCAACCCCAAGGGCAAGCGCTACCTGCGCATGATCAATCCCGGGGAAGAAATACACACACATGACGGCATGATGTTGACCGACAACATCCTCGCCGGCGGGTTCGGAAAGGTTGTGGAAACCCACTTGGGCCACAAATACCAGATTCTGAAACCCACCATATACGATATCATCAAGGGTCTGAAACGCCAGACCCAGATCATGTACCCCAAAGAGATCAGCTACCTGCTGCTCAAACTGGGTATCGGTCCCGGCACAAGAGTGGTCGAATCCGGCTCCGGTTCCGGTGGCCTGACCACCGCACTGGCCTACTACGTAGGTGATACCGGTAAGGTATACACCCACGAGAAACGCCCCGAATTTTATAAGCTGGTCCGCAAGAACCTTGAATGGGCCGGACTTGAGCACCGCGTTGAACAGTTCAACCTGAACATCGAAGACGGTTTCCTCGCCAGCGATTGCGATGCCCTCTTCCTCGACGTACCCAACCCGTGGGACTACCTGCACCACATTCCCAAAGCAGTAATCCCCGGCGCAATGTGCGGTTTCCTGCTGCCGACCACCAATCAGGTCAGCGATCTCCTCAAGGCCATGGAAGACATGCCCTTCGAAGAGCAGGAAGTCTGTGAAATTTTCGTACGTAACTACAAGCCCGTTGCAGAACGCTTACGCCCCGAAGACCGCATGGTCGGTCACACCGGTTTCCTCGTCTTCGCCCGTAACATGGCTGGTTGCGAAATGAGCGTAGAGCCGCCCAAGAAAAAGCGTCAGAATCGCGGCAAGCCCGCAGCTGACAAGTATCATGTTGATCGCAAGGACATGATTCACGCTAAGAAGGATGTTGAAGAAACATCTGCTCCTGCCGAAGAGAAAAAAGCTGAATCCGGTGAGGATAAGGCTGAATAGTTTCGGTTGTAGATAGTTGAAGATATTAATGATGAAAGCCGGGTCTCCGTGAGGAGGCCCGGCTTTTTTTTGCTTTGATTAAATACGACTTTTCCAGTGTATGGGATTTCTGCTCATATGCATAATGGCTACTACCAACAAACAGTCCTCCCGAATTTGGTAAATGACACCATAAGGAAATCGTGAAATACGTATCCGCCGTGTTCTTCTTGAAATCAAAGACCAGGCTTCAGGATGCTCCTCCATGCGGGAAAGAGCACGCTTGACTTCAGCCGCAAAATCAAATCCTAACCCGGCACTCTGCTCATTATACCAAGAGACTGCTTCATTTAATTCCTGCTGCGCACAGGAAAGAAATCTGATCATTATTCCTGCCGTCCAATGCGGTCAAAGACTTCATCAGCAGAAACTGAATCAATTTTCCCCTGCTCATAAGCATCTATCCGGCTTTCAGCCTCAACGGCCCATTTGCTGTCAATGGACTTACGCCTTGAATCAAAGCTGGCCAGTAAAGCCTCAATCAGCTCTGCTCGTTGCACAGGTGCCAGTTGCAGGGCCTGATCAGTAATGGTGGTAAGGTCAATCATTATATGGCTCCTTCTTACTGGATAAATATAGCTAAAACCATGAGGAGTTTCAATCTCATTTGAGGTGGTGAAGAGGTTACAGATATGAATTATGATGTGAGGAGGACCAGCTTTTTAAATCACCACAAATTACCCCTATTCATTGGTCGAGAAACAATTCTAGGTGGCCCTTCGTTTTTACTTTTATACTCTGGCCTATGATAAAATTGCTCACACCTTTTACACACAAAAAGACGCTCTTCTTCACGAACAGGAACGAGCTTCTCTTCTGCGTAGCATTTTGTACAATATCTCACAGTTTTCCCGTCTTCTTCAGCCTCATATAGCCCATACTTCTCATTAAACTTCAGCTTCTTTTTCATTTTTAAAGATTGTTTCAGTTCATTTATCTCTTCTTCCTTGTCATTAAGTTCCGCTTTAACTCTTGAAATTTGAATCCTTGCATCAGCTAATTTTTCAACCAATTCCGCCAGCTGCAATTTCCAATCAGCCTGCTTAATTGCCTCGCTGGCATCACTTAATTTCGAGGCTATATCGATAGCACTTTTAATTCCACCGAGCGCACTCGCAATAGCTTTCGTTGTAATTGATTCCATATAGCACCAAACCTAATTAATATTTATTTAACCCGCTCCAAAACCCCACACAAACTCTTCAAAACATACCCGGCAATCAACTCAATAAAATCGCCCTTCTCGTCCTCAAGATTACATTTCTCCAATGCTCCATAATAAGCCAGACGACTATCAGTATCCCCGGCAATGTTAACGACCAAATAGCCGCGCTGCATCAAAATTAAGTTCATTACTAACCGAGCAGTACGACCATTGCCGTCAATGAATGGGTGAATTGTGGCGATACGTTCATGCACTTCCGCAGCAAGCACAACGGGATGCAGAACAGGTTCGTTCTTATCGTACCATGCGACCAGCTGCTCCATTAATATCGGAACCTGCCACGGCTGCGGAGGGATATGACGACTACCCGAAATCGCCACCGGAACACTGCGGTACCTGCCTGCGTTTTCGCGGTCTATGCCTTGTAAGATGATGCCGTGAATGTCCTTGATGACCTTCTCTGAAAAAATGGATTCTGCGGACAACTCACGAACGTACTGAATGGCTTCGTAATGGTTTACCGCTTCAAGATGCTCCTGCATGGACTTGCCGCCGATGGTCAGCCCCTTATTGATTACAAGGTCGGTCTCGCGCAGAGTAAGAGTGTTTCCCTCAATGCGGTTGCTGTCGTAGGTGTATTCTATGTTCAGGGCGTCCACGATTTGGGAACTGACGGTATCGCGGCAGGCGTCAAGCTGCGCTTTACGCTCGTCAATTTCGCCAAGCAACGCGGTCAGGGATTCGGATTTTAGGTAATCAGCAGTCATGTACATTTGTTTATCACAAACTGTTTGCTTAGCCTATGGTGGGCAATCAATCCTAAAACGGACCAACTCAATTAGGGCAACTCTACTTCGTCAACTTCTGATCAACTTGACAACTTCTCCTCACAATATACAATATGAGTATGCCATTTGAATATGATGAAAACAAAAGCGCAACCAATCTAGAAAAACACGGAATTAATTTCGAAGACGCGCAAGCTCTGTGGAAGGACCCGAACCTATTAAAAATCCCGGCCCGCACTCAGGATGAACCGCGCAATTTTTATATCGGCATGATTAACGGCAAACATTGGTCTGCCGTAACAACTCCCCGCAATGGAGCTATTCGTATAATTTTGGTGCGCCGCTCCAGAAAGAAGGAGGTGGAACTCTATGAAAGCTAAGGAATTTGATGAAGCATTTGAATCTGATCAGGACATCACTGAGCATCTGGATATGGCAAAAGCGACTAGACCCAACAAAAGCACCAAACGGGTAAATGTAGACTTCCCCGCATGGATGGTTATAGCTCTTGATCGCGAAGCTGAACGGCTCGGCATCAACAGGCAGGCTGTCATCAAGACATGGATCGCCAACCGCATCGACAGCGGGCACTCTGCTGATCTTTAATTTCCGTTCACTCCCAATCATAAAGCCCCGCACTCATCCGAGTACGGGGCTTTCAAATCTCCAACTAAACTTCAACAACTAACGGATATGCCTGTTAATAGCATCCTCATCCTTGCGGCGCTGCACTTCCTGCGCAACCACAGCGGGCACGCAGACCATGTTGACCGGGTTGAAGATGGTCCGCAGGGACTTGGCCAGGACCAAGGCCACCGGGATACCGACAATTGATATGGCGAGGCCCACTATCTGGGTGATGGTGATCAGCGCGAAGATGATCCCGAAGGGAATCCAGAGGATCATGATGATTGCGGAATAGGCCTCCCACGCGGGGTTGGATTCCACATTGAGGTCCTCTTTGGACACCATGGACCAGCTGAACGGCGCGAAAAGGAATTTACTGTACTGGATCAGCCCCAAACCCAGCGGGGAAGCTACTACGGTCAGCACCAGCAGGGAGCCGAGCAGGAAAAACATAATCGCGTTGATGAATCCGAAGAAAGGGAAATACCATAATATGTTTCCAAGTGTTCTCATTTTTATCTCCAAAGTTTATGGACCTGCCATTCACATAATTGCAGATAGCAGTCTATTCCTTTTCTCCTTATCACGAAAAAACTTCAAGTCTTATTCACGCAAAACAACAATGCCCCGACACATGTGCACCGGGGCTTTTCACACTCAAACAACAGCCGAACCTACTTCGACCATTCCCTGATCTTGTTGATTTCTTCCTGTCCCACCTGGATATGCTCCAAGAAAGCCTGATGCTTTTCCGGGTAGAGCTTCTCAAAAGCCTTGTGCCAGTTGTGCATGTCCTTGTCATTGAATCCAGCCTCACGGAAAATTTCAGTCCATTTTTCTTTATCCATTTTAGTGTCCTACTCATGCTCTGCAACCATGTGGCCTGCATGGCTGCGGTTTATATTAATCTATAGATCACTTCTGCTTATTTATTTCTTGCGGGCAATGTAAAAAACATACCCAAGGTAATCATGGTACTTACGCATAATTTCCATTTCCTTTTCATTGCTATCCACAACAGCCTGCGCCTCAGCTGAACCGGAATGTTTTTCAATAAACGCGGGGGTGGCTTCCGCAATTTCCTTGTAAAAAACATCCCACCAATCAGCTTGCGGAAGGATGAAACGGGCTACAACCTCAAAGCCCTGCTGCTCAAGAATAGCAACATTCTCGGCAGTTGATTTCATTTCCGGGTAACCTTCATTCCAAAACCCTGCGGCTTCTTCGGGCCGTTCTTCTGCGGTCCAAGTCATTTCGCTAACGGCCATCCAGCCTCCGGGCTTCAGGAACTCTTTCCATTTGGAAATTCCGTTTTCAAAACCCATCAGATAAATTGCGCCTTCGCTCCAGATCAGATCAAAAGAACCGGGCGCATAGTCCAGCTCATTCATATCACCCTGCTGCACTGTAATGCGCTGCGCAAACCCGGCATTTTCAGCACTAATTGTCAGCTTATCTAACGCAAGCTGCCAATTATCCACAGCTGTAACCGCGAAATCCGTACCGTCGCAGAGAGCGAGGGTCTGCAAACCAGTTCCACACCCCACATCAAGCACCTGCGCATTGTCCGCTAATCCGCTCACGCATGACAAAGCCCGTCTAGTTGTCTCACTACTGCCCGGTCCCAG
Source organism: Desulfovibrio sp. JC022 (assembly GCF_010470665.1). NCBI lineage: Bacteria > Pseudomonadati > Thermodesulfobacteriota > Desulfovibrionia > Desulfovibrionales > Desulfovibrionaceae > Desulfovibrio > Desulfovibrio sp. JC022. The sequence goes on from NZ_VOPZ01000008.1 coordinate 87,999, forward strand.
TCTGGAAAGTGTCGAAAAAAATTCAAAGAATAATTCCATATATCTCTCACTTGCTTTTTGTATTTTCTGTATCCGTTGCGGTCCTGCCGACCATTTGCGGATCAAGCGTATTTCATCATCAGGTATCTGCAAATATTCCAGAAACTGCTGGTGTCTATCCGGGTGGGTGCGCTCGAATGCTTTATGCCAGTCTTCCATGTCCTTTTCATTGAACCCGGAAGAACGCAGCACTTCGACCCACGCAGCCTTGTCCATCTTTGCGGATTTCACATCCGGGGAACTTTTCAGAATCCCGGAAATAAACTGCCGCTGTTCATGGAGCGAGGCGATCTCCTCATTAAGCTCCTTGAGACGCGCTTGCAGCACCCCGCTTATGCCGCTCACCGGAGAATCAAGAATCACCTTGATCTCCTTAAGCGGTATCCCGGCCTTGCGGTAATGGCAGATCTGAGCCAGCCGCTTTTCTTCCTCTTCGCCATATGAACGATATTCACCTTTCATATGTTTGGACGGGGAAAGCAGCCCGATTGAATCGTAATAAAGCAGCGTACTGCGCGAGAGGCCGTATTTCTTAGCCAATCGCCCCACAGTCAAACCTGATGATGTTTTAACCATAATTAACTCCATGCATAGCTATGCCATAAACCTAACATGAACTATGAAGTTATAGACAGGTCAACGAGTTTTTTGATGCCTCCGGCGGCTTGGGAAGGGAAACTTTTGCAAAAGTTCCCTTCCCAAGCCCCCAACCCTTCAAAACCTTTCAATAAGCTTCGCATATAGCTTTTCTAGACTAAGAAATAAGAAAAGCCTGCAATATATCGAAAGATATTGCAGGCTTTTTGCTAGACATATTTTATAAACTAACCGGCGAAGCCCAACTAAAAAAGTTTGGGATTCTAAAACCCTTTTCAAAGGGTTTTAGCCCCCGGAGGAACTCCCGGTAGAGCCGCCGGAGGCATTCTTAAGCCTTGGCGTCAGCCTCGTCCTTGGCGCGGATCTCGGCACGCTTGATCTTGCCGCTGATGGTCTTGGGCAGCTCTTTAACGTAATTAATGATGCGCGGGTATTTATAGGGCGCGGTGACCTTCTTGACATGATTCTGCAATTCCTTGGTCAACTCATCGCTGCCTTCATATTCAGGCGCGAGAACGACGGTAGCCTTTACGGCCTGACCGCGCACATCGCAGGGCACGCCAGTTACGGCGGCTTCCACAATTGCATCATGAGTGATCAGCGCGGATTCAACCTCAAAGGGCCCGATGCGGTAACCGGAACTTTTGATCAGGTCATCGGTACGTCCGAGGAACCAGTAATAGCCGTCCTCGTCCATCCAAGCCTTGTCACCGGTCTGGTAGTAACCATCGACCATGACGTTCTCGGTCTTCTGCGGTTCGTCAAGATATCCAGTAAACAATCCCACAGGACGGGGATCAAGCTTCACGCAGATCTGGCCTTCCTCACCGGGAGAACAGAGATTACCTTCAGTGTCGATAAGCGCAATATCCCAGCCCGGACAGGGTTTGCCGATGGAGCCCGGCTTGGGCTTCATGTTGGGAAAAGTTGCGATCTGAAGCACGGACTCGGTTTGACCGTAACCTTCGTAGAGAGGCAGACCTGTGGCTTCCTTCCATGCTTCAAACACGGAAGCATTGAGCAGCTCACCTGCTGTGGTGCAATGCTTGAGCGCGGAAAGGTCATACTTTGAAAGATCTTCGCGAATCATGAAACGGTAAACTGTGGGCGGTGCACAAAAAGAGGTAACCTTGTTATCCGCAAGAACCCTGAGCAGCTCGGAAGGTTCGAACTTGCCGCGGAAATCCCAGACAAAAACAACAGCACCGGCCATCCACTGACCGTAATACTTACCCCAGACAGCCTTACCCCAACCGGTATCAGCGAGAGTCAGATGAACGTCACCGGGCTCAAGGTCATGCCAGTAAGCCCCGGTCACATAGTGGCCCAACGGATAGTTGTGGGTGTGCTCGACCATCTTGGGCTGTCCGGTGGTACCGGAAGAAAAGAAGATGAGCAGAGAATCATCTCCGCCAGCGCAATCAGACGGGCGGGGAAATGTATCAGACGCTTCATCACAAATGGTTTCGAAATCGAGCCATCCGTCGTGCAATTCGCTTTCTCCGGCCTGAACCATCACCTGAAGAGAGGGACAGTTTTTGCGTGCTTCATCAGCACGGTCAGCCACGGAATCTTCGGCAATAATTCCCTTGATCTTGGCAAAATTCACCCGGAAATCAATGTCCTTCACAGTAAGCAGATTGGGAGAAGGAACAGGTACAGCTCCGATCTTGTGGCAGGCCAGCATGGTCACCCACCAATCAATGCGGCGGTAAAGGATAACCATAATCCGGTCGCCCTTCTCCACTCCGGCCTTGCTCAATGCATTGGCGAGACGTGCTGACTTTTTGGAAAAAAAGTCGAAATCTTTTTCAGTGCGGGCACCATCCGGTCCGATGTGGATCATTGCCAGCCTGTTGGGATCATCGGCAGCGATAACATCCACACAATCAAAGGCAAAGTTATAATTATCGGGAACTTCGGTCTTGTATTCGGCACAGAACTCTTCGTGAGAGCCGTATTTCTGCTTTTCCATTTTCTTATATCTCCACGGAGGATGCACTAGCATCCCATTGCTGTTGTTTGACGTAAATCCTCAAATGTAAAAACCGTGCTTTTTACCGCAGGCCGCGTGTCGCAATTACGCGTATAACACTGGCGACCTGTAGCGTGACGTCCAAAAATAAATCCATATTTATTTTTTTTAAATTCATCTTGATGAATTTAACGGGCGCCACGCTATAGAATTACGTCAAGCATCCGTGCGGATTTGCCGTCAAGACCTCGCAGGGCGTGGGGAGTGTTGGAATCAAAGTACAGGGAATCACCCTCTTCAAGCTCAAGGATGGAATCATCCAACCTCAATTCAAGGCGTCCTTCGAGCACGTAAATGAACTCCTGCCCGCGATGGGTGGTGAAATTCATCTCGGAAACCTCTTTGGACGGAACTTCAACCATGAAGGGTTCCATGCGACGGCCCACAAATGTGGATGCAAGGTTTTTGTAATCGTAGTCCTTGCGGCGATCTACATTAAATCCTTTGCCGTTGCGCACCAATGCGTAATTGGTCAAATGGGCCTCGCTGCCGGAAATCAGCACTGTCAGGCTGACTCCGCAAAGGTGAGCCACATCCATCAGGTAACTGACCGGGATTTCCACAGTACCGGATTCATACTGCGCGGCACGTTCAGGGGTCACCCCAACCTTCTCGGCCAGTTCTTCAACGCTCATGTCCACTGCATCACGCAGGCCGGCCAGCCTCGGTGCAATTTCCTTATAAGCCTGTTCGTTACTCATAAAGCCTCCATGCCTCCGGCGGCCCTGCCGGGGGCCTTAAACCCTTTTTGTAAAAAGGGTTTAAGAATCCCAAAAACTTTTATTAGGGCTTCGCCGTTGTTGGCGGTAGTTTGGTCTATAAAAAAGGGGCCTTGCGGGAGCAAGGCCCCTTTGCGTTTTTATGCGTCAGGGTAAAGCTCTTCAGCCATATCCCGAAGTTTGTATTTCTGAATCTTGCCGCTTGCGGTCATCGGGTAAGCGTCAAGGAAAGTGATATACTTAGGAATCTTGTAGCGGGAAATCTGTCCGCGACAAAAGTCGATTACATCCTGCTGGGTCATTTCCACGCCATCCTTGAGGATGATAAATGCGCCGACCTGCTCCCCGTACTTTTCACTGGGAACACCGGCCACCTGTACGTCGAGAATGCCGTCCATAGTGTAGAGGAATTCCTCGATTTCACGGGGATAGATGTTCTCGCCGCCACGGATGATCATATCTTTAAGACGTCCTGTTACATCAACGTACCCTTCTTCATCCATGGTGCCTAAGTCACCAGAATGGAGCCATCCTTCCATATCGATAGCGGAATTGGTGGCTTCGGGGTTGTTGTAGTAACCCTTCATGACATTGTAACCGCGACAACAGATTTCACCGGTTTCACCAGCCGCGCACATCTCGCCTGTTTCAGGATGGATGATAGCGACTTCGATTTCAGGCATGGCCTGCCCGACTGTCTCGGTACGACGTTGAAGATTATCGGTCATACGGGTCTGGGTCATAACCGGGGAAGCCTCGGTCAAACCGTAACAGATGGTGATGTCGGTCATGTTCATCTTGTCCATAACCTTCTTCATGACCTCGATAGGACAGGGCGACCCGGCCATAATCCCGGTCCGCAATGAAGAATAATCGAACTTACTGAAAAGCTTATGTTCGAGAATAGCGATAAACATGGTCGGTACGCCGTAAAGGGCGGTACACTTTTCCTGATCAATTGAAGCCATGACCAGCAGCGGATCGAACCCTTCAAGAATGACCATGGTGGTTCCGTGGTTCACTGCGGCAAGTACGCCGAGAACGCAACCGAAACAATGAAACAGAGGTACAGGCAGACAGAGACGGTCACCGGGTTTGAAAGCCTGGTTTTCACCGATCCAGAACCCGTTGTTGCCGATGTTGTAATGGGTCAGCTGTACACCCTTGGGGAACCCGGTGGTTCCGGAAGTGTACTGCATGTTGACCACGTCATGAGGATCAAGAGTCGCCTGACGTTCTTCATAGTCTTCTTCAGTGGTAACAGCGGAAAGGTTAACCACCTCGGCCATGGAATACATGCCGCGGTGCTTTTCCTGACCGAGAAAGAAAACCCTTTTAAGGTCTGGAAATTTCTCGCTCTTAAGGTAACCGCGTTCCTGAGTTTTAAGTTCAGGAATAAGTTCATAAGCGGTCTGGAGGTAATCGATCTCCCTGAAACCATCGATGATGACAAGGTTCTCGCACTCGGACTGCTTGAGCAGGTATTCCAGCTCAGTGGTGCGATAAAAAGTATTAACAGTCAGCAGAATGGCCCCGATCTTGGCGGTGGCGAACTGCAAGGCCACCCAATAAGGCACATTGGTGGCCCAGACAGCAACCTTCTCGCCTTTTTTGATCCCAAGAGCCATCAGCCCCATGGCGAGGTCATCCACCAGCTCACCGAACTCACGGTAAGTCAGGCGGAAATCGCGATCCACATAAACAACGGCTTCCTGATCGGGCCATTTTTCAACAGCCTCGTCCAGCAACGCTCCGAGTGTAATTTCCCTGAGATGTGATTGTTCCATGAAATTCCTCTCTTATTCCGGGAAATAAAGAACCGCGTAGATATCACACTTCTCGTTACCTTCAGCAGCAACATAGTGCGGAACCACGGAATTGAAATAAACGCTGTCGCCAGCTTCAAGTACGCTCTCTTCCTTACCGTAAACAACCTTGAGTTTACCGGAAACAACGATGATAAATTCCTCACCTTCATGGGAGGTCATTTTAGGATCGGCATCTTCAGGCTGAATTTCAATAAAGAACGGTTCCATATGGCGATCGCTCTTGCCCTTGGCAAGTGAGAAATACTTCATGGAAGCAGTCTTTTCCTGATCAGAATGCATGGTGAACTCTTCCTTACGTTCACCGAGCTTTACGATAAGGGGATCTTTGCTGACCTGATCATCAAGAAAAGTGCCGAGTCTTACGCCAAGGGCTCTGGCAATCTTAAGTAGGGGACCTAGAGAGGGGTATTTTTCTTTTTCTTCTACAGCTTCAAGGAAATCAATTCCAAGGCCGGTACGTTTGGAAAACTCTTCAAGACTGATGCCCTGCTTTTCCCTGAATGTCTTAATGCGATGTCCTACTTTTGCTGTGCTCATAACTCCCTCTACTGGTCTGAACCCGTTTTTACGGCATTTTGATAAACTTACGAAAAAAATCTAAAAATGAGTACTTACATTAATATCGGTCATTTGTCATCAATACCAACATTGAAACACTTATTTTTAACAATCATCAAAGCGGCAGTCAGCCTAAATCTTCCTTTAAAAAAAATGAAGAACAAAAATAGCCCTTAACAGGTTTTTTTCAACATTGGCAAAGAATGTTATAATTGTGCGCCGATGCAATATTTTGCTAGTAGAATTTTTCGTAAATATTATCTATAGTGCGCATAAATTTCAGGATATCAAAAGGAACAATCAATGGCCGCGGCAGATCATAATACAGACAGACAGACAATAAAAGGTGTCTTCTCCAGCCAGAATGTGCAAAAGATCGGCACAGGCACCACCGTGCGCCGGACCATCAGCAAAATGTACTGGATGGCTGAAGAACTTAATCCTGAGAATGTAGAAGTTCAGGCCCTGAACACAAGCTACGTACCTGCCGGCCCCAAATCCGTGGTTACCATGGAAGAGTTCCTATCCAAATACTCCCCCGAGCCAGAATTCTACGTTTCTACTGTGTATCCCAAGATAAAAGAGCTGGGCAACACCATTGAGCGTGGAGAAAAAGCAAGACAGGCCGGAGCCACCTACAGTGCGGAATTTGAATTCCAGAACGCGCTGGATGTGGATGAAGAGAATGTAAAAGCCAACTTCGGCCTCGGGCTGACCTACATGGAACGCGGGGAAAGCAACAAGGCCAACGATATTTTTAACAGACTGGTCAAGCTTGATGCGGCCTTCCAGACCGAACACAAGCACCTGTTCAACGAATTCGGCATCAACCTGCGCAAAACAGGTATGCAGGATCAGGCCATTGATTACTATGAACGTGCACTTGAAATGACCAGCAACGACGAAAATCTGCACTACAACATTGCCCGTGCCTATTTTGAAAAAGGCGTACTCGACAAGTGCTCCACCCACCTGAAAAAAGCCCTCGACCTGAACAAAGACCACACAGAGGCTGCAAAATTTCTTGAATTTTTAAAGAAACATCATCCTGATCAGGCGTAGAGACTACATCACAGACAAGAAAACTCCCCTTCCATCAAATGATGAAAGGGGAGTTTTTCGTATCTACTTCTTTTCCAGCAAAGCTGAATAGAAAAATTCATGCAGTTCCGAATCCGGCGGCGTGGTCCATTCCTTGAGCGGGACTGCGTCCTTGTGCCGTTTGAGAAAGGCCGCGATCTGGCGTTCATTCTCGTCCGGGTTGAGCGTGCAGGTGATGTAGGCCAGTTGACCGCCCTTGCGTATGGTTTCCCAGCTATTATCAAGAATGCGGGATTGCAGCTGAACCAGAGAGTTCACATCTTCCGGGGTGCGCTTAAACTTGGTATCCGGCCTGCGGGAAAGTACTCCCAGCCCGGAACAGGGAACATCAAGTAAAGCTGTGCCGATGGACTCCGCTGCCAGCGGCGGCTTAATAGCCGAAGCACGGAAAGCCGCCACCGAAGGAACATCCCTTTTCAAAGCCGCCAGCCTGCGCTTATGGGGATCACTGGCAATGATCGGTGAAATTTTCTTTGAATGAAGGAATCTTGATTTACCGCCACGCCCGGAACAAGCATCCCAGACCGGAACAGGCCACTTGGAAGGCTCCAGCACGGCAAGAGCTTCGCGGGCAGCATAACTCTGACGAATTACAAACTCTTTCACTTCCTTGAAAGCCAGCGGCCAATAACCGGAATAGAAAGCAAATGCCTGACCGTCAGATGCGATATGGTCGCCCTCTTCCAGCAGCTGCTCGGCTGCAGCTTTAGCCTTGCTGTCTGTGGTATCGAGAACAAAGCCTGCTGCGGGCGGACAAATCTGGGCTTCCAGATACTGCTCAGCCTTATCACGGCCATAGCTATCCACCCAAAGTTCTACAATCCATTCAGGACAGGAATAATAGGCGGAAAGAAATTCTATTTCAGAATCACAGCGGCGACGGAAAAAATCTTCATCCGCTCCGTCTTCTGCCAGACTGGCTACTTTGCGCAGTACAGCATTTGCCAGACCGCCAAGTTTACCGCGGGAAAGACGCTTTGCGGAATCCACACCCCAGTCCACGGACGCATAAGGAGGGACATCCATATGCAGGATCTCATAAGCAGCCATGCCCAGCACTCGCATTATAGGCTGCGGCAGCCCGTCAGGACGGGAAAGAAAGCAGCTAAGGACCGATTGCAGCCTCAATCGCATACGCAGGTAACCATAAAGGATTTCAGTAACAAATCCACGGTCACGCGCATCCAGCTTCGAAGCTGTAAGGGCATCGTCCAGAACAGCCTGTGCATCCGCACCGCCATCAATGGCGCGGGTTACGCAATCAAAAGCAATCCCTCTGGGGCCGGGCAAAATATTTTTTTTCATCAGCGGAATCCCGGCTTAAAGCCCGGTAAGAGGAGTCAAAGCAACATTCTTCTCCGCATCTTCAGGAAGCTTATCTTCCTTGATGAAACGGCGCAGAGCATTCTCTACATCAATGAGTGAAACCTGCGTATCAAGGCAGGGTCCGTTAGGGCGTTCATTAAGCACGCCGTAAACAGGAAGCGGATAGGTATCCTGAATACCGCTGGCAAGGTCACGTTCACAGGCAATTGCAATGATCATACGCGGGCGGTTCTGCACAACCAGACGGCGGGCAATGGTGCCCCCGGTGGCAACATGGAAATGAACCCCGTATTTGTCACGCAATTCAAGCAGACCTTTAATGGTACACAGGCCGCAACGCTTGCAGTTATCAATATCGTAAGTCAGACGCATATCGCAACGGCTGGCCTGCAAACAATGCGGGGTCAGGATCATGATCTTTGCAGGATCAAAACGGCCGACCTCGGAAAGGACCAACTCGTTATTGACCTTGATAAAAGACCCGCGAATCTTGCGCTTGGAAAGCCCGAACACACGACCCAGAATGGTCATCAGGGGCAAAAAAAGCTTAACGCTCAGCCCCCGCGCTTTCTGGGAGAAAGGAAAAGTCCGCTGAAGCACAACGTTGGTAAGCAGACCAACATACCCCCAGCCGACCAGCACGATGAGCGCGAAAATGAACAGTCCCCAGCTCCACGAGGCCCACGCACCAAAAGAATCCAGCCCTGCATATGGAACGTACCAAAGCAGACCCAGAAAAGCACAAAGCAGAACACAGGTTCCGGTGATCAGACCGATGAAAAGACGCTTTTTGTTATCTTTTTCTACACTCATTTATTAAATTCCAATTTGATGCGCTTCGCCGTTAGCATTTATTCAAATAACCACAGACAAAAGCCTTGCCGTCCATTTCTTTCTTTCCGGCCGGCTTGACCTTGGATGCGAGGTAAATTTTATCTTTGCAGGCAATGCCGAGCATGCCGTCAAATTCACCAACGATGGCTCCAGGCGCGTGATCACCGACTTCTTCATCACCGGGTTTGCCGGGAGAAAGAACGAGGCGGATGGGATTTTTGCCTTCGGGAGTCCAGAAGTAGAAGGCTCCGGGCCATGGGTACATGCCCCTGATCTTGTTGTGCACTTCCTTGACCGGAAGATCCCAATCGATCAGCCCTTCTTCCTTGCTCAGCTTTGCAGCATAAGTGGCAATGGAATCGTCCTGCTCCATAACAGTCAAACGACCATCCTGATAGCGCAGCAGGGTTTCCATAACCAGCGGGCCGCCCATGTCAGCCAGTTCATCATGAATTTTCCCGGTATAATCATCCCAAGCGATACCAAGGGCCTGCTGCACGAGCATGGGACCGGTATCAAGGCCGGCTTCCATCTTCATGATGGTAATCCCGGTGGCATGGTCGCCGTTGGCAACTGCCCGGTGAATGGGAGCCGCGCCGCGATACTTGGGAAGCAGGGAGCCATGCACGTTGATGGGCATGACAGCGGGGATATCCAGCACCGACTGGGGCAGGATCAGCCCGTAGGCCGCAACCACCAGAAAGTCAGGCTCCAGCGCGCGCAGCTCTTCAACATCCTTTTCGTCCTTGAAATTCAAGGGCTGGTAAACCGGGATGTCATTCTTTACAGCAACATTCTTTACAGCGGAACAATGCACCTTCTGCCCGCGACCGCTTTTGCGGTCAGGCTGGGTGTAAGCTGCAATGACTTCACATCCGTCCCATTCTACAAGATATTCAAGAATGGTGGACGCAAAGTCCGGTGTTCCCATGAAAACTATTTTCCAGCGCTTTTCAGCCATTTTTTTACCTTCTTATCGTACATTGCACGTTTCAGGCGGCCTACACGGTCGACAATGAGAGTTCCATCCAGATGATCTATTTCATGCTGAAGCACAATAGCGAGAAAATCGTCAGCTTCAATGCGGATATCATTACCTTCAGGGTCAGTACCGGTGACGGTAACTGTCTCGTGACGTTTGATCACGCATTTGAAAGCGGGGCAGGAAAGGCAGGCTTCCTCGGAATCCACCTTCTGGCTGCTTTTTTCAACGATTTCAGGGTTGATGATAACCTGCAAATCAGTGCGTTCTTTCGGGCCGGAAGGATCAATAACAATGAGACGTTTCTGGATTCCGACCTGCGGGGCAGCAAGGCCCACGCCGTCGTCCTCGTACATGGTCTCGATCATGTTATCGATCTGCTCCTTCAACTCAGGAGTGACTTCCTCAACTCTGGCACATACTTCTTTTAAAGAAGCTTCAGGATAAGCTAAAATTTCCATTTTCATTATAGATGCCTCCGGCGGCCCTTCGGGGACCAGAGAACCTTTTTTTGGGAAAAAAAGGTTCTCTGGACTCTCCAAAAAAACTTTTTATCGGGGCTTCGCCATCGTTAGCGTAAACTTTTTCTTTGCATATCAAGCAAGCACAATTTTTTAAAATTACCCCAAAACAAAACTATTAAAAAGTTTTGGGATTCTTAAACCCTTTTCCCAAAAGGGTTTAAGGCCCCCGGCAGGGCCGCCGGAGGCTTTCTTAAATTCTTATGCTTCTTTCTTTTCTCTCAGACGCACACCCAGTTCTCTGAGCTGAGTGCTGGCGACGCTGGAAGGAGCTTCGGTCATCAGGCAGGTGGCTTTCTGAGTTTTGGGGAAAGCGATAACGTCCCTGATGGATTTTGCGCCGCACAGAATCATAATAAGTCTGTCCAGACCAAAAGCAATACCACCATGCGGCGGTGCGCCGAACTGGAGCGCATCCATGAGGAAGCCGAACTTGGCGCGGGCTTCTTCTTCGTCGATGCCCAGAGCAGCAAACATTTTTTCCTGCATTTCCGGGGTGTGAATACGGATGGAACCGCCACCTACTTCGTAACCGTTCACAACGAGGTCATAAGCACGGGCGAGAGCTTCGCCGGGCTTTTCACCAAGTTCATCAATCTGCCCTTCCTGCGGAGAGGTAAAGGGATGGTGACGGGCAACGTAACGTTTTTCATCGGCGTTGTACTCAAGCAGCGGGAAGTCGGTAACCCAGAGAGGGGCGTACTTGGACTCGTCAATGAGTTCAAAACGTTCACCAAGCTTGATACGCAGGGCGGCGAGAGCGGCGTTGACGATGTCTGCTGCTCCGGCCTGGAAGAAAAGAATGTCACCGGGCTGGCAATTAGTAAGCTCACGCAGCTTGGCGCATTCTTCTTCGGAAAAGAATTTTACGATAGGAGACTGCCATTCGCCGTCTTCCTTGACCTTGATCCAAGCAAGGCCCTTGGAACCGTATATCTCAACAAATTTGGTGTACTCGTCGATTTCCTTACGGGAAAGCTGGGCACCATTAGGTACACGCAAGATCTTAATCAGCTCGGAGCTGGCGAAAACCTTGAAGTCGGAACCCTTGAAGATGTCGGTAGCTTCCTGAAGCTTGAGATCGAAACGAACATCCGGTTTATCACAACCGTAATCACGCATGGCATCAGCGTAAGTCATGCGGGGGAAAGATGCGGGAAGTTCGGTCTCGATGGTCTCTGTGAATACAGTGCGGACCATTTCTTCAGCCATGCCCATGACCTGCTCTTCGTTTACGAAGCTCATTTCGATATCGATCTGGGTAAATTCAGGCTGGCGATCGGCACGCAGGTCTTCGTCACGGAAACATTTAACAATCTGGAAGTAGCGGTCCATGCCGGAAACCATGAGCATCTGCTTGAACAGCTGCGGGGACTGCGGCAGGGCGTAAAAATCGCCGTTATTCATGCGGCTGGGTACGAGAAAGTCGCGTGCACCTTCAGGAGTGGACTTGGTCAGTACCGGGGTTTCGATTTCAAGGAAACCGAGGTTGTCGAGGTAACGACGTACGGACTGGGCAGCCTTGTTGCGCAGGATGAAGTTCTTGGCAAGACTGGGGCGGCGCAGATCCAGAAAACGGTATTTCAGACGCAGCATTTCAGAAGCATCACTGCGGTCTTCAATGGCAAACGGGGGAGTTTCGGAAGTGTTGAGCAGCTTCCACTCGTCAACAACGATTTCGATCTCACCGGTGGTCAGGTTGGTGTTGCGCATGCCTTCGGGGCGTTCGCGAACTTCACCTTTGATGGCAACCACGTATTCGGAACGAATAGCGTGAGCGCGCTCGTGAGCCTCAGTGTTGTGCTCGGGGCTGAATACAACCTGAGTAAGACCTTCACGGTCACGCAGGTCGATGAAGATCAGACCGCCATGGTCACGGCGGAACTGAACCCAACCCATGATCAGGACTTTTTCGCCCATATTTGCTGCGGTGATCTCGTTGCAGCTGTGGGTACGTTTCCAATCGCCAAGAGATTCAATCACCCGGTATTCGTCGTAATCGCGTTCTTCAATCTGTTCAGACATTTTTTAGTCTCTCCCGATATTATTTGAAATTTTCTACTTAAAATATTCGCTGCGGCTGACAGTTTCCTGCTCGCCGCCTTCGGTCATATCCTTAATGGTGACCGTTCCGTTCTCGAATTCGTCCGCACCGAAGATGAAACACTTCTGCGCGTTAATTTTATTGGCATGGCGCAGCTGGGCTTTCATGCTCTTGGCAGTGAATCCAACCTCGCCTTTAAGGCCACTTCTGCGTAACTTCTCGCCGAAGATAAGTGAATCCTTGGCAGACCTTTCGTCCACAAGGGCCACATAAAAATCAGTGGACGGTTCGTACTCACCTTCCAGCAGCATGGCAAGACGTTCCATTCCGCAGGCAAAGCCGATACCCGGCACCTTCTTGGGGCCACCGAGACTTTCAACAAGGCCGTCATAACGGCCGCCGCCTGCAACAGCAGTCTGGGCACCGATGTCACCGGAAGTAACTTCGAAGGTGGTCCGCTGGTAGTAATCAAGTCCGCGCACAAGGCGGGGATTGAGGGTGTATTCCAGTCCTGCTTCATCGATAAGACCGATAACCACATCAAAATGCTCGCGGCACTCTGTGCAGAGGTGATCGGGAATGGAGGGAGCATCCTTGGTCAGCTCCTTACATCTCTTGACCTTGCAGTCGAGTACGCGCAGGGGATTGGTATCCACGCGACGCTGGCAGTCATCACAAAGCTTGCTCTTGTCGAGAGAATTGAAGAAATCCTTCAAAGCCTGATTGTATTTTGGACGGCACTCAGGGCAGCCAAGAGAGTTCAGCTCAAAGGAAAGTTTTTCCAGACCTATTCCTTTAAGGAATCCGGAAAGCATGAGCAGAACTTCAGCATCGGCCTGCGGCTCGGATGCACCGAAGACCTCGGCATTGATCTGGTGAAACTGGCGCATACGTCCGGCCTGCGGCCTTTCGTAGCGGAACATGGGACCGAAGGTGAAAAATTTGCTGACCTTGCCCGGCTGGTAGATTTTATTTTCCACGTAAGCGCGGACAACCCCGGCAGTAGCTTCGGGGCGCATAGTCAGAGAGCGGCCCTTGCGGTCGGGGAAGGTGTACATTTCTTTCTGTACAACATCGGTTTCTTCACCGATGGAGCGGCAGAAAAGTTCGGTCTTTTCAAGGATGGGAGTCCTCAGTTCGCCGAAACCGTAAGAGGTGAAAACATCTCTTGCGGTCTTCTCCATGAACGCATATCTTGCACTATCCTCTGGAAAGAGGTCTGCAACGCCTTTGATTTTTTGTATTTTTGCCATTTCTCTTCTCTTTGCGAATTTCCGGGGAATGCTGATATTGGTAGTCCGCCCCCGGCACGGAGCGTGGAACCAAATTTCGTTAGTCCATTATCATATAAATGTCAAAAAGCGTTATGAGCTAACAGCCGTGTGAGACCACGCTTCAAAATTCCAGACAGCTCAGAAAGTAGCCAGATGCACCTTTTCACTATTAAGCAGCAGATGGTGCTTTATCAGCTGTCTGGTTGCTAATTAGTTCAAGCTGCGGCATTAAAGGCTCAGGAGATTAAACATTATGGAAATGATCACTTCACAGGATTACCAAGAATACATCGGCCCCAATGCGGGCAAATACCTTTTTAACTTTGCAAAATTCCAGCAGCTGCATGACGGTTTCACCATAACATGGCACTGGCCCGCATTCCTGTTCGGGTTCTGGTGGTTCCTGTACCGCAAAATGTACTTCTGGGCTGCAATCACTTTTTTGGTCGGCTTCCTGCCCTTCGGAAACTTCATTGCCCAGATCGGCTACGGCTTAAGTGCAAATTTTTTCTATTACCGCGACAGCACAGCCAAAATCGGAGCCATCAAATCCACCGCCCCGGTAGGCGGAGCTTCGATAATCATGCGTGATACCGGAGGGGTTCACGGCTGGGTAAAAATTGTCGGGCTGGTCTGCTTTTTCCTGCAACCGCTCTGGATCTTCTTCATGTCCCTTTTCTTTGGCAGTGCTTTTATTTTTTCTTTCCATCAAGTTATGGTATAAAGAAAAAAGCACTTACATTTTGAAGGGGGTTCCTAAATGAAAAAAGCATTCTCACTCAAGCTGCTCTGCTCTTTCTTTGTGGCAGCTATGTCAATCATGCTGCTTTCCGCCAGCGACTGTCTGGCCCAGAAACGGCTGGCACTGCTTATCGGCAACTCGGCTTACACAAAAATCGGGGCACTCAAAAACCCGGTTAATGACGTCGTCGCCATGAACCGCTCACTGAAAAAAGCGGGCTTCAATGTCATGATGGTGAAAAACGCCGACCGGACCACCATGGGCAGAGCGATTGATGATTTCGGGCGCAAGCTCAAAAATTATGATGTGGGATTGTTTTACTTTTCAGGACACGGATTGCAGGTCAACGGGATCAACTATCTTTGCCCGCTGGGCATGTCCATTCAGGGACAGTCCGATGTGCAGTATGAAGCAGTCGATGCCGGAAAGGTGCTGGCTAAAATGGAAGACGCCGGGAACCGCATGAACATCGTCATCCTCGATGCCTGCCGCAACAACCCCTTCAAGCGCAGCTTCCGCTCCATGCGCAACGGTCTGGCCCAGATGGATGCCCCCACCGGATCATTTATCGCCTTTGCGACAGCTCCGGGCAAGACCGCTCTTGACGGACGCGGCAACAACAGCCCCTACGTGACCCACATGCTCAGCAACATGAACCGCAAGGGCGTAACCATTGAGCAATTCTTCAAAAAAGTCCGCCAAGGCGTAATCAAAGACACCAGCCGCAAACAGGTTCCCTGGGAATCCTCCTCGCTGGTAGGTGACTTCTACTTCTCCGGTAAAGGATCATCAGCTTCGTCATCTTCATCGCAGGCTTCAAGCCAACCTGCCACAACACAACAACAGCAGACTCCGGCCCCTGCCCCCAAGCCGAGGCCGAAGCCCAAGAAGAACAAAAGTGATGAAGTTTTGGATATGATGTTGAATTAGTTTATCTATCTCAATAAACAGAAACGGGAGAATCGATGGCTCGATTCTCCCGTTTTATATTTGCAAGAAATGAAAGTACTATCTCTGAAGAAGTCTCGCACCCGCATCAACTGACTTGGTCACCCAGACGTTACCGCCGATGACCGAACCTGTGCCGATGGTTACGCGTCCGAGGATCGTGGCCCCGGAATAAACTATGACATCGTCTTCCACAATGGGATGACGTGGAATGCCCTTGATCAGCTGCCCTGAATCATCAGAGGGGAAGCTCTTCGCGCCCAAGGTTACGCCCTGATAGAGGCGCACGTTGCGGCCGATAATACAGGTTTCGCCGATAACAGTACCGGTTCCGTGGTCGATAAAGAAATGCTCGCCCACCTGCGCGCCGGGGTGGATATCAATCCCGGTCTTGGAATGGGCCATCTCACCGATAATGCGCGGAATGAGATCCACATTAAGCTTGTAAAGCTCATGGGCAATGCGGTGATGGGTCATGGCGATGATACTGGGGTAACAGAAAATTGTCTCGCCCGGACTCTTGGACGCAGGGTCGCCCACGTAGGCAGCCTGCACATCGGTAGCGAGCAGTCGGCGAATTTCCGGCAACTTTTCCATGAAATCAGAGGCGATGCGCTGGGCATCGGCCTCACAGTTGGTACAATTGAATTCATCGGCCTTGCAGAAAAAACAATGTCCGCGCAGAATCTGCTCTTCCAGAATCCTGTAAGCCGCATCAAGATTACCCCCGATGTGGTAGCGCATAGTCTCGGGCCGGATTTCGGAATCCCCGAAGTAACCGGGAAACAGAACCGCCCGCAGCCTTTCCACAAACTCGCCCAATGCGGTAATAGAAGGCATGGGACGGTCATGTTCAGGCATGTGATACACAGTCTGATATGACTCTTCCTCGCACAAGGCGTCCACAACCTTCGTCAGCACGGAGCCGCCGATCTTACTAACCATTTTCTAAACCTCAGTCCTTGAACAATGCAGTGCTTAAGTAACGCTCCCCGGTATCGGGAACAACAAACACCACAAGTTTATCTTTGTTTTCTTCACGTTTCGCAATCTCCACAGCCGCATGGGCCGCAGCCCCGGCTGAGATTCCGCACAAAATACCTTCTTCCTGCATAAGCCTGCGGGCCATAGCCACAGAGTCCTCGTCCGCAACCTTGACTATTTCGTCGATCACCTCGGTCTGCAACACATCAGGCACAAATCCGGCCCCGATACCCTGAATGCCGTGCGGTCCGGCCTTGCCACCGGAGATAACCGGAGACTTCTCAGGCTCAACCGCAACAACCTTAATTGCCGGGTTACGCTTCTTCAGCTCAGAACCGACCCCGGTGATCGTGCCACCAGTGCCGACTCCGGCTACAAAAATATCGATTTTAGCGTCTGTATCTTCCCAGATTTCGTTGACGGTTTTCCTGCGATGAGCCAGCGGATTATCGGTGTTTGCAAACTGCATGGGCAAAAATGCGTCCGGGTCGCTGTCGGCAATCTCTTTGGCCTTGTTAACTGCTCCGGTCATGCCCTCACTGGCAGGGGTCAATACCAATTCAGCACCGAAACCTTTCAGCAGGTCCCGGCGTTCCTGACTCATGGATTCCGGCATGGTCAGCAATAGTTTATAGCCTTTCACCGCACAGACAAAAGCCAGCCCGATGCCGGTATTACCACTGGTCGGTTCAACCACGGTAGCACCCGGTTTCAAGTCACCGCGCTTTTCCGCTTCCTCAATCATGGATGCACCGATGCGGTCTTTGACCGAGGAACAGGGGTTGAAGAACTCCAGCTTGGCAACAACGTTAGCCACGCACCCTTCAGTGACTTTGTTCAGCCTGACCAAAGGAGTATTACCCACTAAAGAAATCATGGAATCATGAATATTCATGTTAAACTCACTTGTTTTCTAAATCCCTGCCTTAATTCAATGCAAAAATCAAAATATGGGTGAAATTTTAAAATAAATAAAATTCCACCCATCAAATCTTAATGATCGTGATCGTCTACCCAGTCTAAACCTTCATCACCGCGACGGAAGGGAGACATCTCGCGCAGACGGCTGATGATCGGCGGCAGCTCTTTGAGCACCAGATCAATATCCTCGTCAGTATTGTAGGTGGACAGGGAAAAACGGAGCGAACCGTGAGCAAAAGTAAAGGGAACACCCATGGCCCGGAGTACGTGGGACGGCTCAAGGGAACCGGAAGTACAGGCCGAACCGGAGCTGGCGGCAATGCCGAACTGGTCCAGCATGAGCAGCATGGCTTCGCCTTCAATGTACTTGAAAGCGATAGAAGAAGTATTAGGCAACCTCTTTTCCATATCGCCGTTGACGATGGCATCGGGAATAGCTGCAATAAGTCCCTTTTCAAGACGATCACGCATAGCCCGCACGCGGGTGTTTTCGTCATCAATATGCTCAACCGCAAGCTCCATGGCTACGCCTAAGCCGACGATACCGGGCAGATTCTCGGTACCGCCACGGCGTCCGTGTTCCTGATGCCCGCCAAGCATGAAAGGACGGAACGGCGCATTCTTACGCACGAACAAAGCTCCCACACCCTTGGGTGCGTGAATCTTATGCCCGGAAAGGACCAGATAATCCACAGGCAGGGTCTTGAGGTCAATGGCAATTTTACCCACGGCCTGCACAGCGTCAGTATGAAAAAGAACGCCGTGCTTCTTAGCTATTTCAGCCATTTCCTGAATGGGCGAAATCACGCCGGATTCATTGTTGGCATACATGATTGAGACAAGAGCGGTATCAGGACGGAACGCTGTCCGGTACTGATCCATATCGAACAAACCGTTGGAATCCACGGACAGGTAGGTCACAGCGTAACCCTTGCGCTCATAATGTTTGGCAACATTGAGTACTGCCGGGTGTTCCACGCGGGTAGTGATTATGTGACGTTTTTCCGGCTGAGCTTCGAGGGCGGAGAAAATAGCAGTGTTATCACCCTCGGTGCCACAGGAGGTAAAAATAATTTCATCGGGATCGCAATTCAGCCCGGCAGCAATTTTCTGGCGGGCCTGCTCCATGAGCATACCGGATTGTCCGCCGAGACGGTGCATGGACGAAGGGTTACCGAACTCATCGCCGAGCAGGGGCAGAATGGCTTCACGCACTTCCGGTGCCACCATGGTAGTAGCGTTGTTATCAAGATATGCTGACATGACTAGCCCTCCAGCACGCTGATTTCAGGTTCCACGGTTTCCTTGAGGCGGCGTTCCACAAAATCCTTGAGAGTACGCCCGCTAGACGGGCAGCCGACGCAGGCCCCGCGCAGGGAAACAATCACTTTATGACCATCAATGTCGATGAGTTCAATATCTCCGCCGTCCTTGTTCAGGGCCGGGCGGATTTCCTCATCAATAACCTTGGTCACCAGCTGAAAGCGCTTGATGTTGGTCAGCCTGGCAGGCTTTTCCGGCTCCGGCGCGGGCTTGGCAGCTTCCCCGGTAAGGATTTCAGTAATGATTTCCTCAATGCGTCCGTGACAGTCCTCACAGCCGCCACCGGCCTTGGTGAAGTTGGTCACTTCTTCAAGGGTGGTCAGCTTGTTCTCCTGCACAGCGCGCTTGATCTGAACGTCGGTGACGCCAAAGCACTTACAGACGATTTCACCTTCCGGTGCGGGCGCAGCTTCAAGACCGCGATACTTACGAATGGCATCTTCAAGGGCTTCCTGTCCCATAACAGAACAGTGCATTTTTTCCTTGGGCAGACCGCCAAGGGCCTCAGCAATGTCCTTGTTACTGACCTTGGAAGCTTCATCAAGAGTCATGCCCTTGATCAGTTCTGTAAGTACGGAACTGGAAGCAATAGCACTGGCGCAGCCGAAAGTCTGAAACTTGGCATCCACAATGCGCTCTTCATCATCTATCTTAAGAAAGAGCCGCAGGGCATCACCACAGGAAAGAGAACCTACTTCGCCGATAGCATCCGCATCTTCAATAACCCCTACGTTCTGAGGGTTGAGAAAATGTTCCTGTACTTTATTAGTATATTCCCACATATTATCCTCCGCATCTCTATTGCGTGAATCAGGTTTATAAGAAATATCTTAAGCATACCCTCTTCCGAATATTTTCGAAAGAAAAACGGTCTGCCTTCTATTTTTCAACAAAATTTCATACCATTTTGGTATGATTTATTCTACGCTCAAGGCCCATGCTTAGCAAGTTTTTTATACTTTCACCGTAGATATTAGGTTGTAAATTTTAAATGACAAGAGGGGAAAGGTGAACTTACCCGCTAAAACCATAAAAAGACGATACACTTTTCGATAAAAAGCGGCGAAGCCTTATTAAAAAAGTTTGGGATTCTTAAACCCTTTTCAAAGGGTTTAAGGCCCCCGGCAGGGCCGCCGGAGGCAAACTCTATTCATCAAACACGCGTAGCGCATCAATTCATGTATTCCTGCGGCTGCATATCACCGCGCAGAACAGCCAGACCGCCGCGCCCCATGACTTCCATTTCTTCAAGACCGGTGACAACCTTCACCGGAGCAATAAACCCGACCACATCCTCCACTGCCTTGACCAGCAGCTCACTGCGGGCAACGCCTCCGGTGAGAATAATGGCATCGATAGGACGTTTTTGCGGATCGCCCTTCATTAGAGCAGGAATAAAGGAACAGATATGCTTGGATGCATTGTAAACCAACGCTTCCAGCACCAGACGGGCATCCTCATCCCCGTCTTCCATGCGGGCCTGAACTTCGCGCATGTCGTTGGTTCCAAGCAGTCCGAGAACTCCGGACCGGGAAGTAACAACCTTGCGCATTTCATCAAAAGTATACTGACCTGATTCCACAAGATTGAGTACAGGAAGGACAGGCAGAGTCCCGGAACGTTCCGGGCTGAACGGTCCTTCGCCGTCAAGAGCGTTGATGACATCAACCACCTTTCCGTCCCTGTGTGCCCCGATAGAAACCCCGCCGCCCATATGCCCGACTATGAACTTTGCCTGCTCGTATTCCAAGCCCATTTTTGCAGCAACACTACGAGCCGCGCCACGCTGACTCAAGGCATGAAAAACACTACGCCGTTTGATTTCAGGAAGCCCGGTAACCTTGGCGACAGGGTCCATTTCATCGGTAACCACCGGGTCCATGATCATGGACGGCACACCCCACTGCTCTGCAAATTCACGGGCAATCATTGCCCCCAGATTGCAGGGATGGACACCGTATTGACCGCTTTCCAAATCGGAAATCATCTCATCATTTATGGAGTAAGGTCCGCCGGGGATGGGTTTAAGCAAACCGCCCCGCCCTACAACCATATCCGGTGTTCCTTTTTCAAGCTCATCTTTAATAAGCTCCATAACAGCTGTACTGCGGAACTCTTTTTGATCCATTACAGTGGAAAATTTATCTATACTTTCACGGGGATGGCTTACTTCAGCGTCAAAACAGACTTTTTCATCGTCGAAGATTGCCACTTTGGTTGATGTTGATCCGGGATTGATTACAAGAATTCTCGAACCCATTCATGATCTCCGTAAGTTTGCTGCAAGTTTGAGTTTCCGCATTATGTGCTAAAATGGAGAAAAACAAAAGTAACACCCTACGTTCCCGGACTCCTTGACTAAAATCAAGAGAGAGTTACATTCTAAAATATGGTATAATTACAAATACAAACAACACCACTCAGCAAAAGGCCGCCGTTATGACTTTAAAAGTAGTTCCCATCAATACCCTCACCGCCACACGCAGAAAGATTCTGCATGCAGCTTACAAATGTGCCGCCAAAACCGGATTCAACAATCTTGATGTGGATGAAATAACGAACAAGGCCGGGGTAACCCGCAAGACCCTCTACAGCTACTTTAACGGGCTGGAAAACCTGATGAGTGAGTTGGCTGTATCGGGCATATACTGGCCTACCACCGAGGAACTGCTGGCCAATGCTCCATCCGAGTTCCCCGAGATCGAACCGGAAAAACAGGTAGCAGCATTTTTCACCGCGCTGCGCCGGACTCTGGAAACAAGGCCGGATACCCTGCGTCTGCTGGCTTGGGAAATGCTGGAGCGCACCCCGCTTTCGGAATTACTGGAAGATGTGCGGGTACGCACGGCGTTGGAATTTTTCGAACACATGACCCCGGACGTGCCCGATGACGTGGATCTGGCAGCCGCAGTAGCCATCTTAGGCGGGGCCATTTCCTATCTGTCCATCCGCTCCCTGAACACCAAACATTTCGGCGGAGTCAGCCTGCAGGACGAAGTAGGCTGGGACCGCATGGAAGCAGCAATGCAGAACATGTTACGCGGGCTGCTTTGTCTGAAGCCGGAAACTCTGGAGTAATTTTCCAGCAAAACTCACCTCTTCGTTTATCTACGCATCCTGAAAAACATGACCAGCGGAGATGAAACCACCATGGCAATCAAGGCTATCTCCGGGGACAGAAACTGCTGCGTGCCGATGCATACACCGAGCACAATCAGAAACCACGGAATCCAGCCCGCCACATAAACCTGTCCCGCAGGGCCGAAGATAAAACAAAGCAAGAGGCCGATCCAAAGCACATTCGGTCTTGATTTGCGGAGCCTCGTGCCAAGAATGAACGGGAGCACAGTTGCGCCGAGGATGATGATCGCGGTGAGGATTATATTGAGTGTGGATGCGTCCATGTGGGTGGTACTCCTGTTAGGGTGGTGTAATTGGCAAAAGCTAGCAGCTAGGGCTTTTGCGGGCAAGGATCGTATTCACGATATCCAATCCAAAAGAACAAGTAAGTAAGACGCAACGAACCCTATCCCTGCGGCAGCGGTAAGAAATACAAGAAATGCTGCGGCTAACCGCAAACTTCCACAAGTCTGAATATGATGAAACCCCCGCTTCATTTGGAGCGGGGGTTTTTGTTTTTGGAAGCGAAGTTTAATTCGATATAGAACTACTATTTATGTTGAATGGAGGTATCGAATGATGCTCAATACCGTCCTGAGTGATAACGAATAAATCATATGAATCTAAACCATTGGTCATATAACCTGATGATAAGTCCATTTTTTTTCCTGATTTGAATAAAACAAGAATATCATAATGACTATCGCCAGGAATTTCAAACCGACCCACTACATGACCATTTATATCCATTTCAGGTATCTTAATTTGTAAATCCATAATTTTTATTTCTACTTCATGCACAACCTCGTTGGACTTATTTTCAACAATTACAAAACCATGACTTTTATTAGGACGAAGTTCACCTAAAAGCGCACCTAATAATAAACATAACAACATTAATGAAAAGCAAAGAAATTTCTTCATTTACAACCTCTAATTGCTGTAAGGATTAATTTGAGAACCTTGCTTAGGACTTTTTTGTAGATTATTATTATTTACAGCCCTTTTTGCTTTGCCTGCGGCCCTGCCTACTGCATTATTATGTATATCCATCATCGCTTCATTCCATGGTTGGTTTTTATTTATTAAACCATCTATTTCATGCGCAGTTCCAAAAGCCCAAGCTCTAGCAGGGCCAAGGTCTTCAGTCATACGCCTGCTCCATTCAGCATGACGCATTGCATCTCCTTCATTATTATGACTTCCTCTGCCCCGCTTAGCTAATTCTTCTCTGGCGATTTCCTTTGCCTTATCATATCCTGTAAAATCTCTCGCTTCTTTAATGCCATCTTCTACATAATTTCCTACTTTCTCAAAAAATCCCTTTCCCTTTTTCTCATCTTTATTGGCAACAACAGCCGCACGCCGCTGCCCCTCTATACGCTCTGCACGAGCACGATCTCTACGATCCTGTTTCGCCTGCTCCTGTGCATCAAATTGTGTCTGTTTATTCGCCAACTCTTGAGCACGCTTTTCCGTTTTCCGAGCCTGTTGTTGATTTGCTTTGTTCAGTTGTTCCAAAGACTGTAGACTTTGTTGATCAAAACGAGCATTATTCCTCGCATTTCGACTCTGACCTTCACCGCCAAGGGTATTACCCCCACCGTAGTGCGAGCCTCCCGGATCAGTGTTGTAGCCCCAACCCCCATTTGTGGGGCCGTAGGCACTTCCGCTTGTTCCGTCATAGCCCAGCCCAAAATCTCCTCCTGAATAACCACGGGAACTTGATGATCTACTACCTCCTGTCCCACCATGTCCCTGTTCACTCTCCTTCTTCAACCCCACCCGATCCACAAAATTAACCGGATCATCATGGCAGTACCCGTAAACATCCACATCGCCGCCCTCAAGGCCGAGGGGATCGGGGGTGATGAAGCGTCCTATGGAAGGATCGTATTCGCGGTGACCGAAATGAACGAGGCCGGTATCGCGGTCATAGAGTCCGGCAGCAAAACCAAGCGGGATATTCATGCGCTCATTGGTATCGACAATCAGATTTCCGAACGAATCGCGAATAATCCGCTTTACCTCATGACCAGCTTCGTTAGCAACCATATAAATTGTACCGACCTGGTCGGAAGCGAAGCAGTAAACTTCGCCATTGTAGCGCATGGCAACGGGATCGCCTTCATTGTCGTAAGCAAACTCCATACGGCTCCCGTCTTCAAACGCAACAACGGCAAGGGTAGTGAAATCATACCAGCTGTAAGTTTCCGCAACTTTACCGTTCACCGACTTAGCCATGCGTCTGCCCTGCGGATCAATAACGTATGAAATACGACGACCGTCAGGCAAATTTACCTGCTCAAGCTGCCCAGAATGATGGTATTCGTAGGTTGTCACATCCAAACCATCCTGCTTCATGACCAAGCGGCCCTCGCCGTCGTAGGAATATTTCACTTCCCCGGCCCGTTCCAGCCGTACCCCCGGACCGTAAGTGAAACGGCATTGCCCAGTTTGGGGAGTGGAACCGAAGTAACGTTCGCCCTGTTTGCCGTACTTGTACTCCTCAATAAGCCGTTCATCTTTCCAAACATTGCAAAGCCTTCCGCCTGCGTCATATTCATATTGTAGAAGATGATCTTTAGGCTCAAGGGAACACAATTTACCCACAATGCGCCCGTCTTCATCTCTTGCGGTTGCCAGTACGGAAAACGGTTCTTCCGTACCCGGCACAATAAACGAGGTCACGCGAATTGCATCTTCGGGATCAAACTCAACGCCATCACGCTCGAATTCATCGTGCAGGTCTTCACCTGTGCCCGTTTGCGGTTGTTGCGGTTCGGGGTGTTCCGGGATAAATTCCTCAATGAGGGCTTTGCCGTAGTCGGTCTGCGCTAAATCCTGCGCCAACGGCAGGTCGGGGTTCTCACGCATGAAACGCAGATGGGCCAGACGTTTACGCCATGCGTAGCGCTCTTTCTCGATTTCCCATTCTTTGTTCTTCTGCTCCCAGCGCACTTTAACTTCCGGTTTCATCATGGACGGATACATGCGGTCACCGCGTGAAAATTCCGAAAAATCAGCCAGTGGTTCCGGCAAGGCCATGCCTGTGGACGGGGAATAAACCTCCCACATATTTTCGATCTGCATTTCCGGCGGTTCATTTTCGCCATACATCCGCAGGGCAAGGTTCAAATCTTCCCGTTTTTTGGGCCGCAGCGTAAAATCATTTCTAAAACTCATAAATAAACTCCATTGTTCAAATTAATCCAGAATGCGCAGAATCCATTGATTCATGCGCATTGCCTCGAATTCAAAAACAATGGATACAAATAAGGACGGACCTGAGTTACCCGACTCAGGTCCGCCCCCCCCTATTTGACCGCACAATCAATCCAGCCTATAAAACCGCAAGCGAGCAAACATATGACGGCAGACTTTGTCCGGTCCATTCCAAGATAAAGCCTGAACGTGAACCTTTAACGTGCCAGCGAGGGGCCATGAAAGGTAAAAACAAAAAAGACGCGATCCTATATGCGGCTCAGGAGATTTTCGGTCGGTACGGCTATGCCGGGACCACCGTGAAGATGATCTCCGAACGGGCAGGCGTGGCATTCGGTCTTGTCTCACACTATTTCGGATCAAAAGAAGAGCTTTTCATCACCGCCGGGGTAGGCATTGTTGAAGACCTCACAGAATATCTGAGCGCGGAAACCCGCAAGGCATCAAATGGACTGGAAGGTATCCAGACCTTCATGCGCAGTTACCTGAGCTATACCCTGCAACATCGCAACACCTTCCCGGTGCTGTTGCGCTGCTCACCGTTCTCTGATGTCCAGATCGAACTGGACCGCTCACGCATTGCGGTTAAATTTCAGCAGCTCTTGAATGTCATCCGCGAATCCGTAGAACGCGGAATTGAGGACGGTTCTATACGTGACCTGTCCGTTGATGACACCACCACTATTGTCTACTCCAACATTGTCGGTACGGTCAGGACCAGATTCCTTTCTCCCTACGACCTGCCCAACCTCTACGAGGAAACCACCGACTTTGTAGTCCGCAGCATCCGAGCCAGGGATTAGGCTTCATCTTTTTCTACAAAAAAGCCGCGCAACCCAAAGGTTGCGCGGCTTTTTTGCTGCTGAACTTGACAGTTTTCGGTTCATAAATCATCTTGCCTGCATGCAAAGCTATCCAGAACACTACTTCGAAAAATCCAAAACGCCTTTCCCACTCTTTATACTGCTGGGCGCAATGCTTTTCTGCCTGCTTGCCCCCCAAAAAGCATCCGCCCATCCGCATGTATTTGTAGACTGTTCCCTGACCTTTGAATTCAATGACAACGGCCTTAGCGGAGTGCGCCAGAAATGGTGGTTTGATGAAATGTTCGCGGCTATGATCCTTGGCGACTTTGATAAAAACCACGACAACAAACTCAATGAGGAAGAAGCTACGGCCCTTGAAAACGGGGCGTTTGTTAATCTGAAGAATTTCAATTACTTCACGCGTATCCTCGTGGACGGCAATGAACGCACCCCTGTAGAGGCTCTTGAATTCAAGCCCTCCATTGAAGACGGCACCCTTGTTTACGAGTTCTTTGTTCCCCTCGACATAACTGACGATGCCAAGCATGTTGTTATGGTCGCTATTTACGATGAAAGCTTTTACACTTCAGTCCAGATGGATCCCCAGAACAAGGTTCGCGGACCGATCCAGAAATTCAAAACCAGCCTTGAGCTGGAACCTGTTGCGGAAATGGCCTACTTTTATGACCAGATAACCCCTGAAGCAGCAGTACTGACCATGCTCCCCAAGTAAGGACACCATGAAAAAAATAAGCATCCTTTTTACTCTGATATTGACTATTACTTTCGCTTTCGCATTAGTTGCAACTGAAGCCGATGCACAGGCGAACAACCCTTTCCTGTCCTCACCCAAAAAAGACAATGCAGCAACACAAGCCGCACCTTCTCCTTTTTCCGGGGCCAAACCAGCCAAACAGATTGTAAAAAAAGGAGGTGGTGGAATCTACAGCATGGTCATGCTCAAGGTGACCCTGCTCCAAAAGGAAATCAGGGCCAAGCTGACCGGATTTGCACGGGACATTAAGAAGGATCCTTTCGGCAAATCTCTCTGGATGTTCCTAGTCTTTGCCTTCATGTACGGGATAGTCCACGCGGTTGGTCCGGGACACGGCAAGTCCGTGGTTTGTGCCTATTTCATATCACGGGGCGGGTCCATGTTCGCGGCTTCATTCATGTCCTGGGTCATAACCCTTGTCCATGTCGGCTCAGCAACCGTTGCGGTCTGCCTTGCCTATTTGTTTCTGGAAAGCGGTATGTCCGGCTTTGAAAATTTCAACCGTCAGTTGCAGACCGCCAGCTACGGATTGGTCGCAGTGATCGGATTCTGGCTGATTATTGAAGCCCTGCGTTCATTCAAAAAAAATGATCGCGCAGAATGCGAAGTCAAAAGCCGCGGCTCACTTAAAGAAATTGCCACCGTGGCTTTTGTAACCGGGATAGTGCCCTGTCCGGGAGCAGCCATTATACTGGTTTACACCCTCTCCACCGGTATACTTGCGGCAGGACTTGCGGCCATGGTCTTTCTGGCTACCGGAATGGCCGTAACCACCTCAGCTTTTGCCCTTGTGGCAGCCAAGGCCCGCAACGCAATGGACAGCAGCCCCTTTGCCCGGCGGTTACGTCTTGCCTATTCGATACTCTCACTGCTCGGAGCAACGGTAATTTCCGGCTTCGGGCTGCTCATGCTTTTTGCGCATATTTCCTGAAGGCAAAACCTGCACGTATTTTAAAATCCACCCATGACAGATTACCTCAATAGTGATACCAATATAACCAGCCCCCTACAACGGAGCAGCTAACAGGACTACAGAATAATACGATAACCGCTAAATATGCGCAAAATTATCAGTACGCGGCATATATCCAGTTTTCGCTATGGGAGAATCTCAAACGATGATTAATCTTGTGGGATATGAAAATGTTACCCCCATGTACGAAGGGAATGACATGACTCTGTGCAGAGCTGTCAGAGAATATGATGACCTTCCGGTTCTCATCAAATATCCCAATGCAGAATTACCCTCCCCCAGACTCTTAACCGGTCTGAAAAACGAATACGCCACCTCTCAGGAAATCGGTAATACCGCCATAGTCCAAGCGGTAACCCTGCACCGTACCGACAATTCACTGGCCCTTATTCTTGAGGATAAGGGGTACAGTCTCTTAAGTTCACTTATCCCTGAGTCAAAAGCTGATCTCAAACAAAAATTGAAGATAGCACTGAAGATAGCCGGCTCCATCAGCCGCATTCACACCAAAGGGTTCCTGCATCGCAATATCCGTCCGGACAGCATAGTACTTGCCCCGGATTACAGGGAAGCTTTGCTGACAAACCTGCAAAACAGCACCCGCATTACAGACCTTTACACTCAATCTTCCTCGGAAATCCTTTCAGCAGACAACATATATTATATTTCACCGGAACAAAGCGGCAGGGTCAGCACAGAACTGGACCGAAGATCCGACTTTTATTCACTGGGGATTACCCTGTTTGAACTTTTTACCGGACGTAAACCCTTTATCGCCAAAGACGACCTTGAACTGATTCACAGCCATCTGGCCAAAGAACCGCCGAATCCGCAAAGCATCACTCCTGAGATTCCCACTCCACTGTCCGCAGTGATCATGAAGCTGCTCGCCAAAAACCCCGGCGACCGCTATCAGTCCGCCCACGGCATAAAACAAGATCTCAAAGCATGCCTCAATATCATGGGAGGAACCAAAACAAGCCCTGTAAAATTCACACCGGGCTATCAGGATATTTCTGAGACCTTCACTCTTTCACGCAAACTTTTCGGGAGAAAAGATGAACTTTCTGAATTGAAGGATGCTTTTAGCAAGGTCATGCTGGGAAGCTGTGAAATAGTCTTCATCGGCGGTGAGGCCGGAACCGGAAAGACCTCCCTGATTCAGTCTTTCAGCGAACAGGTCTACAAAGAAAAAGGAGAATTCATTTCCGGCAAATTCGACCAGTTCAGGCGTAACCGCCCTTACAGTGCCCTGATTCAAGCCTTTCAGGAACTGTTGCGCAAAAGACTTTCCAGCCCGACCCCGATCATAAACGCCTGGAAAAAAAGAATCACCAGCGTTCTGGAGCAAAATGCCAGCCTGATAACTGACGTTCTCCCGGAACTGGAACTCCTGATCGGCAAACAACAACCGCCAACGGAATTGGGGTCTACGGAATCCCGAAACAGATTCAATCTAGCATTCAAAAATTTCATTAAGGTTTTTCCCAGTATAGATAAGCCTCTGGTTCTTTTTCTGGACGACCTGCAATGGGCGGATATTTCCACTCTACAGCTTCTACAACGGCTGTTTGAGGATCAAGAAACCTCCCACCTGATGCTTATCTGCGCCTACAGAACCAACCTGCCTATGAACGACGGCATTAAATCCCGGATAAGCAGCATTGAAGAGACCAGCCCCAAGGTACGCAGCCTGAAGCTGGGCAGATTAAAACTGCATCACGTTCATGGATTTATCAGCAGAACCTTAAGGACAGACCGCCAGCGAACTGAAGATCTTGCCCGTATGGTCTACAGCCGAACAGGCGGTAACCCTCTCTTCGTCCGCGAATATCTGCTTAACATGTACCGGGCGGAACTCATCACCTTTGACAACGAAAAAAACCGCTGGGATTGGGACCTTAACGCCATCAGAAGCATTTCCATGGACGGAAATCTCGTGGAATTGATGGCGGAGAAAATTATGACCCAACCCAACGAAGGTCAGGAAATCCTAAAAGCAGCTTCAGGGATAGGATGCAAGTTCGACTTGCGGATTCTTATGGAAATCGTGGAGCTGCCCACTCAAATTGTTCTGGATTACCTGAGTCTGGCCCTGCATGAAGGCTTAATCGTCTCTGATGAGGGCATAAATTCCTTTGACACAGACACAAGCAATCAGTCCGGCCCCCGCTACCTTACCTTCATGCACGACCGGGTTCAGCAAGCGGCATATTCCATGCTCAATGCCGCAGCTAAAACCAATCTCCACCTGGACATCGGCAGGGCCATGCTTTCCCTCTATTCTGCCGAAGAAATTGATGATGCCTATTTTGAAATTGCAGCCCAATACAGCCTTTGCATCAGCGCGCTGAAGGACCCGGAAGAACGAAAAAACATATCCTACATTTTTTTAAAAGCCGGACGTAAGGCCAAAAGGAGTTCCGCCTTTGAAACTGCCGCCGGATACCTATCCACCGCAGCACGCCTGATGGGAGAAAGCGGCTGGGAAACAAGCTACAGGGCAAACTTTGACCTGCATCTGGATTGGTATGAATGCGAATTCCTGAACGGGGGAGCTAAGCAATCGGACAATGTGTTCAAGACCATGATTGAACACTCACAGAACCGCAGGGACACCACAAAGGCACAGCTGTCCAGACTGCAACTGTTCTCAGATCGAGGAAAATATCACGAAGCTGTAAAAATAGGACTGGGCACCCTGCAACAATATGGCCTCACCATTCCCGAACATCCGGGGAAATTTTCCATTGCAACGGAATTGCTGAAAACAAAAGCAATGCTGAGCAACAAGAGTACGCAGAAATTATATGACCTGCCGGAAGTGAAATCCGAAAGCAATCTGGAAATCATGCGCTTGTTGATGCATACCATTACCCCGGCATACATGTTTAACAAAACACTTGTGTTTTTCATTGTCTTGCGGATGATCCGTTTCTCAATAAAAAACGGCAACAGCCCGTTCTCTCCGTTCGGTTATATGTTTTACGCCATGTTTCTGGCCTCCAAGGACTTTTCATTCAAAAAATCACGAGAATTTACACGGCTGGCAGTTGAACTGAACAAGAAATTCAGCAACAGCGAACTGGAAACAAAAATCAACATGCTCCGGGGAGGCATGCATGACCATTGGCATGTTCCCCTGCAAGAGAATATCAGCACCCTTGATAAAGCCTTCCATAACGGAATCATGCACGGGGATAACACCTTTGCCCGCTACGCCGGCTACTTCGCCGTGCAGCTTAAATTTATGCAAGGACATACTCTTACCGAAGTATACAGTCTTGCGGACCGCTATCTTAATTTCATTCAAAAAAACAAAACTTCATTGAGTTCCGGAGCCATCAACCTTCCTCTGCAAATGTGTAAAAGCATGCAGGGAAAAACATACACCCCCGGCTATCTGGACGATGACAATTTCCGTGAAGGCAAACTCCTGAGCATTGCAAAAAGCACAGGTTCCGCTGTTGTTGCAAACTGGACAGCCATCTCCAAACTGATAACACTTTCCTTTTTCGGGTACCATGCCAAGGCAATAGAATATGTCAATTCATTGTATGACACCGTGGAAGAAGCACTCTTCGGCATGTATGCTGTTCCAGTCTTTCACCTGCTCAGCATTGTCAATATGGCTGCCCTTTATGAAAACTCCCCACCCAAGAAACGCAGCCTGTATCAGAAACGCATCAACCATTCCCTTTCCCGGCTGGCACAATGGGAAAAAAACTGTCCGGAGAATTTCCGCCACCTGTATCTGATCGGCAGTGCGGAACTGGCGAGGCTGAGAGGAGAAAACAGCAAGGCTCTTGGCTTATATGAGTCCGCCATCAGGTTCAGCTCCGGTGCCGGATACAAAAATTTTGCAGCCCTTGCCTGCGAACTGGCCGGGAAATTCCATTTAAGCATCGGCGGAAACCGATCCGCCATAGCCATGCTTTCAGAAGCCTGCCATTTCTACACTGAATGGGGAGCATCCTCCAAGGTTCAGCGCATACTCAATGAATTTCCGCAATTGCGCAAAACACCTGAAGATATATTTTCACATAACAGCTCTGCCGAAGTAAAAGGCAGCCGGTCACTTGATATTTCTGCGGTAGTCAAAGCCTCGCAGGCCATTTCCGGAGAGATTGTCCTTGACCGCTTGCTGGACAAATTGATGCGCATTGTAATTGAAAACGCAGGAGCGCAAAAAGCCACCTTGCTCCTGAATAATAAAAACAGTCTGGAACTCACGGCCCATGCCTTTGTTTCC
The DNA here is from genome assembly GCF_010470665.1 of Desulfovibrio sp. JC022. NCBI lineage: Bacteria > Pseudomonadati > Thermodesulfobacteriota > Desulfovibrionia > Desulfovibrionales > Desulfovibrionaceae > Desulfovibrio > Desulfovibrio sp. JC022. The sequence continues at coordinate 119,927 of NZ_VOPZ01000008.1, forward strand.
GAGCATGGCATCACCACCCAGCCCAATCCCGACCCGGAACAGGAATTATACTGCAAGAGCATCGTAAACTATGTGCTCCGCTCCAAGGATAATATCGTGCTGCGCGATGCCGGGACCCAGGGACCATTTTCCATCGACAGCTACATCATCAGGACCAAGCCGAAATCAATTCTGGCCATGCCGGTCATCAACCAGCAGCTTATGCGCGGAGTTCTGTACCTTGAAAACAATCTCAGTCCGGGAGTCTTTACTGATGACCGTTTGGAAGTACTGAACCTGCTATGTTCACAGGCAGCAATCTCCATCCAGAATGCCCGGCTCTATTCCGACCTGCGAGACTCGGAAACCCAGCACCGCACCCTGCTGGAAAGTATCAATGTCGGGGTTTTCAGGGCTGAAGCTGACACTGACGGCTTACTGCTTAAAGCCAACAGAGCCCTCGCGGAAATATTCGGCTACCGGGGTTGGAATGAATTCCGTAAAACTCAGGTCAGATCTTTGTATGTTGATAATGAAATGCATCAAAATATTGTTCGGGAACTTCTTGAAGGCGGAATCGTGCGTGACCGCGAAATCAACATGCGCAAGCAGGACGGGACCCCTATCTGGGTGAACATGACCGTATCAATGGAAAAAGACGGCAACAAGAATCACTGCCTTGAAGGAGTCCTTGAAGACATCACCGAAAAAAGAAAAGCTCAGGAATTTGAAAGAGCCAAGGTTGCGGCAGACGCGGCCAACAAAGCCAAAAGCGACTTTCTGGCCAGCATGTCCCATGAAATCAGGACACCCATGAACGCCATTTTAGGCATGGCTGATATGCTCTGGGAATCAAGACTTAGCAAAACTCAGCGTAACTACGTAAAAATATTCCGAAATGCAGGAGAAAACCTGCTCCTGCTAATCAATGACATTCTTGACCTCTCAAAAATTGAAGCCGGACAGATCGACCTTGAAGAAATTGATTTCAACCTTGAAGAATTGTTTGAAGAAATCGGTTCCATCTTCGCTCTCAGAGCCCAGATTAAAAATATTAATTTCTGCTGGTATATCGACCCGGACGTACCCCGGATAATAACCGGAGACCCGACAAGACTTCGCCAGATCATCGTAAACCTGGTGGGTAACTCACTAAAATTCACGGAGAAAGGGACCATAACTTTTGAGGCGGGCATAACTGAAGCCGGATATCTGCGCTTTATGATCAAAGATACCGGTGTAGGTATCCCCAAAGAAAAAATGAATTCTATTTTCGACACCTTTTCGCAAGCAGATTCATCCACCACACGAAACTTTGGCGGAACAGGCCTCGGGCTTTCCATCTGCTCGCGCATGGTGGAAAGCATGCACGGAGGGATTTTCGTTTCCAGCGTAGAGGAGAAAGGATCAGCTTTCGTCTTCACCATCAGCGCGGAATTTCCCATGCAGCCGGAACAGTCTCCCCCACTCGAAAGCTGCGCCATACTCCTTGTGGATCACGAATCCATATGCCGGGATTACCTCAGCCACAGCCTGAGCGACCTCGGGGCAAAAGTGTATCCAGCGGAGAGCCTTGGAGAATCCTCGGCTCATGCAGCGGAGATTTCCCTTTCAAGTTATGAAAACAACATCCTTCTGGTCGGGCAGCCCGAAGGGGAAGACGACCGTTTCGAAATACTGAAAAAGCTCAAACACGGTCCCTGCCAAGGCTGGAAGCTGATGATGATCATGGAGGCAAAGCCCCAGCCGCGCGCAACAGCACGGGCCAAACAGCTTTGCGCAACTTATGTCCACCGTCCGGTCCATCCGCAGGCAATTGTGGAAGACATTCGATATGCGCACACTTGTGAAGCTTCTTATGAACACAATGAAGAAACAGAATACGAACTCGACCCGGAACAGATTGAGATGATGGAGAATTCAACGACAAAAGAATCGGTCTCCCCCGAAAACCTTTCCATTCTTTTGGTAGAAGATTCTGAAGACAACCGCATGGTCATCGACCTGTTCCTCAAAGAAACCCCTTACAAAATAACTTATGCCGAAAACGGGCAGGAAGGTCTTGAGAAGTACAAAGAAGGAAAATACGGCATCGTGCTCATGGACATCCAGATGCCGATAATGGACGGCTATGAAGCCACAAAAGCCATCAGGCAATATGAAGAGGAAAACAACCTCGAACAGACTCCGATTATGGCCCTGACCGCCAATGCTTTTCAGGATGATGAACAGCGCGCACTTGATTACGGATGCACGGCCCATATGGCTAAACCGGTTAAAAAGAAAAAGCTGCTCCGGACTCTTGAGGAATATCTCGGAACAAACCGCTAACTACTACCAGCGGCGGGTCAAAACAGATCGCCAGCTGGCGGGGACCAGTGTTTCGTAATCCCGCCCGACTTCCTCAAGTCCGGTCATTTTTCCGGACAGGCTTATGGCGAACGGCTTCATAAGCCGCAGAGGATATTGTTCGTCTTCCAGCTGAAATCCGGTAGAACTGTTCAGCACGGTCAACATTTCTTCCGGGGAACGGCCCACAAGCACAGCCTCCGGGAAAAATCCAGCTCCTGAAGTATGCTCTTTCAAACCGTCAAAAAGGGTTTTGCTGATAAAAATAAAATCTTCCTTCCACAGACTGCGCCCGGCTCCGGGAAGAGTCTCATTGCAGATAAAATGAAGCTTGCGCCCTTCCAGAAATCCGTAGCTGTCCACTTTCTTGGCGTCGGCAACAAGTACATTACCCAGCCCCATGTGTCCCAGAACTTCATTGGTCCGCTCCGCAACTATCTGGTTGCGCTCAATGCCCACCAACGAGCTCCCTTCAAATCCGTTACGCCGGGCCTGCACATCCATGGCCAGCATGAGAATGCCGGTACCGGAACCGATATCCAGCCCGGTGAAAGGTTCCCCGCCCAGTAACGGCTTTGCCTCGGCAATAGCTTTGAAGAGATGAACACTCTTGGGCAGATCGGCCAGCATGCACAGGGCAAAGCCGTATGACAAAAGCTCTTTGCGTAACTTAAGGCAGTTCTCCAGCACATCACTACCCAGCCTGCGATGCACAAAACGGTCGAAAAGCAACGAGACTTCCCCAAGCTCAAGAACCTGTTCGTGGGAACCGGGATAAACATAGGCATGAAAAAATTTAACCATGATATTCAGCAGCAAAGGCCCGTCCAGCTCCACTGCTGGATCTCCGGCTTCGACAAGGTCCTCATTAAGTGAAGTCCGACGATAAATTTCTCCCGGCAGAACAGTCTCTTCCATTGCCGGACGCTGTAATAAACGCAAACTGGCTTTTTTGATCATTACCCATACCTGCCTTATTTTTTTTACTGCTGATGAAAGTCAAATATACCGTTTTTTACAATCCATTACCACTGAAATGGGACCGGGGAGACATATCTTGTACTTGACCTTTGCGCTAATCCTGATACGGACAATCCAGCACTTGCGGTGAACGCATCTATAACTAATGGCAAAAAGCCATTACCAGAGTTCGCCGCCACTATCAAAATATAATCAAGACGCAGGAACTAGCATGTCCCAGAATATAGACGCCAATATCAAAAAAGAAGTCGAACGCCGCAGGACTTTCGGCATCATCAGTCACCCGGATGCCGGTAAAACCACCCTGACCGAAAAACTGCTCCTCTACGGTGGGGCGATCCAGATGGCCGGGACTGTAAAATCCCGTAAAGCCAACCGCCATGCCACCTCGGACTGGATGGCCATGGAGCAGGAACGTGGTATTTCCGTAACCACCTCGGTCATGAAATTCAATTACCACGACTACGAAGTAAACCTGCTCGATACTCCCGGTCACCAGGATTTTTCCGAAGATACCTACCGCGTGCTCACCGCTGTGGACTCCGCGCTCATGGTCATTGACTGTGCAAAAGGTGTTGAGGTTCAGACCAAGAAGTTGATGGAAGTCTGCCGCATGCGCGACACCCCCATCATTACCTTCATCAACAAAATGGACCGCGAAGGTGTCGATCCCTTCGACCTCTTGCAGGACATTGAAGATACCCTGCAGATCGAATGCGCGCCGCTGAGCTGGCCCATCGGTATGGGGTCTGATTTCAAAGGAACCTACAATATACACAAAGGGGAACTGCACCTTTTCTCCGCTGTTCACGGTGGAGGCATCCAGCAGGGTGAGGTAATCAAAGACCTTTCCGACTCCCGCCTTGATGAGTTACTCGGCGATCAGGCCGACCAGCTGCGCGAGGAACTGGAGCTGCTTGATGGCGCAGGATACCCTTTTGACAAAGAACGCTATCTTGCGGGTAAACAGACCCCGGTATTTTTCGGCAGTGCCATCAACAACTTCGGGGTACAGGAAATGCTGGATTCCTTTGTGGAACTGGCTCCGCACCCCAAGCCGCGTGCCACCACCTCCCGCGAAGTCTCCCCTTTTGAACCCGATTTTTCCGCTGTGGCCTTTAAGATTCAGGCTAACATGGACCCGGCACACCGTGACCGCATCGCTTTCATGCGTATCTGTTCCGGTAAGTTCAAACGCGGCATGAAGGTCCGCCACCACCGCATCGGCAAGGATGTGCAGATCGCCAACGCAACAATCTTCATGGCTCAGGACCGTACCGGGGTCGAAGAAGCGTATCCCGGCGACATTATCGGGGTACACAACCACGGGACCATCAAGATCGGTGACACATTCACCGGAACCAAGGAAGAGCTGAAATTCACCGGAATCCCCAACTTCGCGCCCGAACATTTCCGCCGCGTAATCCTCAAGGACCCGCTGAAGAGCAAGCAGCTCGACAAAGGGTTGCATCAGCTCGCTGAAGAAGGTGCAGTGCAGCTCTTTAAGCCGCTGGGCAACAACGACAAAATTCTCGGCGCGGTCGGTCTGCTCCAGTTTGACGTGATCATGTCCCGTTTGAAAGACGAGTACGGAGTTGCCGCTCTTTATGAACCGGTAGAATACCACACCGCGCGCTGGCTCAGCAGTGAGGAAACCCGCGAAATTGACGGGATCAAGAAACGCTATCCCCGCTTCGTAGCCCTTGACGGTGATGACAACCTGACCTTCCTCGCCCCCAGCCAGTGGCGGCTGCAACAGGCTGAAGAGGAATGGCCTAAAATTACTTTTAACAAAACCCGTGAGCATCAATAAAAAAGATTTGATGCTCTGCGCGCTTTTTATGGGATTTCGCCTCCGGCGACCAAAGGGCTAGCAGCCCTTTGGAATCCCTACCGGGCTTCGCTCACTCTGTTTGTAAGTCTTGCGGGATAAACATCGTGCCGCAGATGGTGCTTTATAAACGGTCTGGGGGTTGACGAAGCTTTGATAGCTTAATATTCAGATGTGATACTTTCATCCTGCCCGCCCGTGGTTTTTCAGGACTTAATTTTGACCTGAAGCATCACGGGCCGGTAGGAATTCTTTGTTTCCATGTAAGGAAATGTAATTACTACCAGGCTTAATATTATATGCAAGTACCTGAACAATATAAGAAAAAATTCACCAAAGATGAAATAAACGAGCTGCCCCTACGCCAATATGAAGGGCCGATCAAACTCATTGACCGCGAAGAAGACGTCCCTACGGCTATTGAAGAACTGAGCCGCTGCGAATTGCTGGGGTTTGATACCGAAACCCGTCCGGTCTTCCGCAAAGGTGTTTCCTACCCCCCTTCCCTGATTCAATTGGCAACTGAAGATTGTGTATATCTGCTGCACCTCAACCACATCTCTCTTTCAGGGCATATTAAAGAACTGCTTTCTTCTGCCGATATAATCAAAACCGGGGTAGCGGTAATCAATGATGTCAAAGAATTACGCGATGTCTCCCCTTTTGAAGGCAAAGGGTTCGTAGATCTTGGCGACCTTGCCAGATCACTGGAAATGCAGACCAACGGGCTGCGCAACCTTGCCGCCAACCTGCTCGGGTTCCGCATCTCCAAAGGCGTGCAGTGCTCCAACTGGGGCCGCAAGGAACTGACACCGCAACAGATCACCTACGCGGCAACGGATGCATGGGTAAGCCGTGAAATTTACCTTAAATTCCGGGAACTCGGAGTACTTTAACTTTTTTTCGCAGGTAAACATTTGCTACCGGAAAGGACCAGGATCACCATGAAAGCCAGATTTATACTCTTCTCACTTTGCATTCTGATAATCTCAGCACTTCCGGTTTTTGCACAGGAAGACTGCCCGGACCTATTTAAAGCCGAACTTGAGAACATTTCCGGCGTAGATACCGTGATCCGTAATCAAAGCGGATTTCTTGCCATCCTCAAGGATACAAGCAGGAAAAAAGCGGTCAGCGTTGTTTCAAATATTAACAAGCTACGCAAAAATGAAACAGGTGAATGTGACTTTTCAGGTGTTGCCGTCGCCATCATGGACAGCGAACTTGACCAGATTAAAAGCAAGTCTTCAGCATCGTTATCTAAGAGCGAACTGACTAAACTTCTTTACGACTACGTCTACAAGCTTAGCCCGGTTCAGGTTGAAGAAAACCTGAAGGGATATGAAAAGCTTTCCGAACTGGCACCACAGAACAACTACTACAAAGCCCGCAAGAAACATTATGCTAAAAGGGCTGAGCTGGTAAAAGCACGCGCCCAATACATCGCCCGCTGCCTTAATGATTCTTCCAAGGACAAGAGCATCCTTAATCTCAAGATCAAAAGGGATTTTTATCTCTTCGTGGTCGCCGGTGATACACCCCTCAAGACAGCTGAAGCTTTCATGGATAAAATTGCACAGGAAACTCCGAGACCGGAAAAGAAAATGTGCGTCATCGCTTACACTGCGGATCTCAACACAAGACAGACCAGCTGCCCTGTTGAGTATCAGGAACTCCTGAACTCCAACGAGGAAGAGTTGCTCATGCGCCATGTTCAGTCCCTGCCCGGATTCAAAGTGCAGCAGAACATCAACGGCTACAAAGCGTTGAAAAAAATCAACCCCAACTCCACTCTTTACACCAAAAAGCTGAGCGCATATGAATCCAAGCAAGAGGGATTACAGAGATTCCTGAACCTCAGAACTGTTTCAGGCGAAAAACTGGTCAGCAAGAACAGCAACCGTGGCTCAACCCTATATGCAACCATCAGCAATGAAGCCCTTGCCGGGAAATCCACTTCCGCCAACCGAAAACTTTTCAAACTGCTCACCGAATTCTACGCCACAAGCGGATACGCCTACAAAAAGTGCGTACTTAAAAGCTCTGCCGGTAAAACATTGGGAACCATTTCCTGCGGAAATTTCCGCTGCACTTTTAGGCAGTAATTTTAGCTTTCATCAAAAAACAAAAGGTGAGGTTGCAAATGCAGCCTCACCTTTTTTGTTGTCTGTAAAATTAAATCTACATAGTCAGCACAAAATAAATACTACCCACCAGAACAAGACTCGCCGCCCGCAATCCCTGATTGTAAACGATCAGCTTCAGGGCCATTTTGCCCCGGAAGATTCCGGCATAATACGGGAGCTGGTGGCGCAGGGCGCGAACCGGGGTGGAAAGCAGGTTGCCGACCACAAGAGCCAACACAATTCCACGGGGATCGATAGCACCGGTTCCGAGCAAGGACCCGGCGGCAGCAAGCCCGGCGATGAATTCTGCTGCCAGACTAAAAGCAATGATCCCGAAAACCTGCGGATCAAGCCACGAAAGAAAAGAAAGATGTTCACTCAGGTAGGTCTGAAAAGAAGTGAACACGCCATAATGACGGAGAAAGAAAAACGCCGTATAAATGGGAACAGTCAGATAGATAACTCTCGGCAACCTGCGCTTTAGCCTTTTAACCGCTTTGTCCAGCACCTCGCGGAAAGACTTCGGTTCCTGACCCTTAAGCCGCTGGGCAACATCACCGCAACCACCATCGGCAGGCAGGGAAAAACGTCCCCAAAGCACAATGGCCCCGGTACGCACAAAAGCAGCCAGAAGAGTCAAACCTACATAAATAAAAGCCACCCGACCGATAAACGGAGCGGCAATGAAAAAGACCGTGGGCATATGCAGAAAATATGTGGGCAGGCTGTTAAAAAGGTTGGAAATAACCAGTTCACGGTCATTTATTTCCCCATTTTCATAGGCCTCGGAAAGCATGGAGTTTGCAGCTACACCGGAAAAAAAGGCCAAGGCAAAACTGGCCCCGCTGATCTCCTTGAGCCTTCCGGCCCGGATAAGCGGATTTGCCAACCGTCCCATGGCCCGTGTCCAGCGCAATCCCTCGACAATATTACCAACCAACAAACCAAGACTGATAAAAAGCACCAGCCTGATCAGAGGCCAGCCCAAACCATTCCAGAGAATTTCGAGAGACAATTAAACCTACTTTTTCTTCCAATTTTCAACAGTGGCTACCTTGAGTTCAGAATCATTCTCAGCAACAACCCCTGCATCAACGAGTTCCTTCATGGCAACCAGAAAATCATTTTCCTCACCATTCCATTTTTCAAGACAGCCTTCGATGGTTACGCTGCCCGGAGCAGCTTTGCAATTTTTGTCAGGATCAATCTTACTGCCCAACATGCCTTCGATCAGCAGGAAAAGTGAATTCGCTTCAACGGAAAGTCCGAGATCAAAAATAGAAACAGCCATCGCTTCCTCCTTAATTGGTTAGTGATACAATGAAAGTATACTTGAACAGCCCCGAGGGCCAGTGAAAAAAAGGATTCCAATGCTGAATGACTGTTAAACTTTTTCCTGCATCAAGGCTTTAAACTGCTTAAGTTCTTCAATATCCATACGACTGAAATTTCCTTCTGCGGGAAAAGATCCATCTCCCACTTCTGCAATGTAGCACTTGATGGCATCAATGCTTTCCCCACGCAATTGGGCGAATTTCTTTACGAACATGGGAACAAAACGATCAAAAAGGCCAAGGATGTCGTGGTAGACAAGCACCTGTCCGTCCGTATCCGGCCCGGCACCGATGCCGATGGTGGGAATTGAAAGCCTCGCGGTAATCTCCTGCGCCACTTCATGGGGGACCGCTTCCAGAACTATGGAGAAGCAGCCAGCAGCTTCAAGAGCCAAAGCTTCGTCAACAAGAGCGGCAGCGGAACGGGCATTCTTGCCCTGCGCCTTGAACCCACCGAAACGGGCTACATGCTGCGGGGTCAGTCCAATATGGCCCTGCACCGGAACACCGGAATCAATGATAGCCCGCACATGCTCCAGAAAAGGAAATCCGCCCTCCAGCTTCACCGCACGCGCTCCGGTGCGGCTGAGGAATTTTCCCGCATTTTCCACCGCCATCTGCACCGAAGGCTGATAAGACATAAAAGGAAGGTCACCAACGATAAGTGCCCTTTTCGCCCCTCGGGAAACTGCTGCTGCATGATGGAGCATATCTTCCATGGTCACGGAAAGAGTGTCTTCGTAGCCGAGTACAACCATACCCAATGAATCCCCTACCAAAATCATATCCACCTCAGCTCCGTCAGCGATCTGACCGGAAGGATAATCATAAGCGGTTACCATGGAAATTTTGCGCTGCCCTTTTAGGGCGGTGATGTCTGGAGCTGTAATTTTTTTCATTCTTTTCCTCACAGATTAAATGTGGACTGATTAAGGAAGGGTTTAAGGTGCAGCTTCTTGATATGGGCAGTATAAAACTAAATCAAGTCTAGTGAAAAATATATCATTGTGCATAAAAAAAGAGGTCCGGCAGACACCGGACCTCTCAACCAATCAAAATAAAGAACAATTAAAGCTCTTGCATTACCCAGACGACCCGTCCGACCACGTTCTTTTCGTGGTTTTCAACCGGGATATACTGTTCAGGATGCTGCGAATCATCCGGACGAAGGATAAAACGGGCATTTTCAGGATCAAAAAAGACCCTGCGGATAACCACTCCCTGATAAGGAACGTGAATGGCATAGATATCACCTGCCATCAGCCTTTTCTGGGAATCATCGATTCCTACAAAGGCATTCCTGCGTACAGACGGTTCCATAGAAGAACCTTCAGCTCTGAGAACCACCAGGGAAGAACGGTAGTAGGTTTCAGGAATATTCAGTTCAGAAACCTGCTGCGGTTTCCAGATTTCCGCACCTGCATCTTCTCCGGCCATGGACGAGACCGGTACGATCCTGCCTCTGGACTGCACCTGACCGTACTGAGCAGTTGTTTCACTCAGAATCTGGTCAGCAGCAATTTTTCCCTTGCCCGGCTTAAGGTAGACAGGCTCAATTCCATCGGAAAGCCATTCAGGGTTCAGTCCGTGGGTCCTGTACAGCTTGATGAACCATTCAGCAGGAATAGAGCTTCTTCTTTTGGCATCGGAGATGCTGGACTGTCTAATATTCAGAATTTCGGCAAGCTGAACCTGAGTTCTTGTTCCGGTAGCCTTTTTGATTCTCTCCAAGCTTTCATCAAACCACTTTGACACGCTTACCTCCTGTGAAAGCAAAGTCAAAAACAACTATTAATCACATTGAAATCAAATAACCCTATAAAGAAGATCGTTTTATGCACACAATCTATTCTTTTACTATCAATTTAATAAAGGGCTATCATGAAATTTATAAACTGGCAAAACTTTAAAACAACACACTCCGATACAGACTAATAAGAATGTAAAACGATCAAGATAAACTAATCACATGTACTAAAAGAATGCGTACAACTGTACTTCATATTAACTTACACATTATAAACATCGGTGAAAACACATCACACCAAACAATCACTCTATTTTATTGTAAAACAAACCTACATAAAACAGAACAATCTATTTCGAATAAGAAATACGAATATTAATTTTCGCCCAGCGGAAGAATAAAGAAGAAATTATTGCCACCGTCCTGCGGCTCATAGCCGACCTCGCCCCCATGCAGTTCCACAACCTGACGCACAAAGAACAGACCATGCCCGGAACCATACTCATTACCTACGTTTGCGCTGCGAAATCCGGGCTGGAAAAGCTCCTTCCGGTCCCGCTCCTGAATGTGCGGCCCGGTGGTATAAACGTTTAGCTTTAAACCATCCCAGCCGTTACGGAAATAATCTTTTACCATATCCCAACCGTAAGCAGCGAATTTATCCCTGCGCCCGTCACACATTGTTTCATTGCGGGTGTATTTTACGGCATTGGAAAAAAGATTTGCGTAAACCTGTGAAATAAGCCCCACATCAGCAACAATGCGCACTTCACGGTCCGGCACACCGCCCATGCTGATATCCAGCCTGATTCCCCGATCCTCAAACCGGGAACGGTAGCGCTCAAGTTGCGGCTCAATGATCTGTTTGAGCAGATTGCAAGGCCGCTTCTCTACAATGTAACGCCCTTCCTCAAAATGCTGCCTGCGTAACAGGGTTTCCAAAAAAAGACTGGTCTGTTCATAGTGGCTGTGTATTTCATTGAACTGACTGACCAATCCACTATAAAGTTGCTCCAATTCATTGCGGATATCCTGAATGCTCTTTCCTTCTACTTCGGATTCAAGCTTGCGGATATTTTCAATACGGTCACGCAATCTGTTGTAAAAAAGCTTAAAATACATATTGGGAACAATGACATTATGCCCGACGTCTTTGACCAGATTGCGCACAAATTCCAAGTGTTCCTGCCCCTTGCGGCGCAGGATTTTACTATGCAGCTGAAAACCGACCCGGTTAACGAATTTTTCAAAAAATAGAGATTGGTGATCGGAAAGATCATCCATTTTGTAAAATTCAAAACAGCCGATAACATCTCCGGCCGGTTTAAAGGGAAGCTGGTCCACCAATTCCAGATTACCGCGAATAGGAATAAAAAGATGTCCGGCACGGAAAGTTTTTTCAAGGGGAACAGAACTGCACACCGGCGCACGGCTTTCTGTACGGCCCACAGGAATGAATTCATCCGGCCCCATGGCCAGATAAAGTCTGCAATCAAGATTAAAAAGGGACCTAGGCACTGCGGTGCAAACAGCAAAAAAATCCTCAAGGGAATCAAATTCCTGAGCTAGATCAAAAAAAATCATCAAGGCCCGCTTTTCAGTTGCAGAAAAGCTGTAATCTTTATAGTCATCCATTTTCTCATGGATACGCCGCTGTATCTGCAACATCTTCTCTGGTCCCGGACCGGTAGAAAGATGAAATCCTTCTCCCAGCGGACCTTCTGTTTCATAGGACGACACGTCTGCGCTTTTATTTTCGCTGCTCATAACAATCTATCCGGGGTTCAATATAGAAAGGGGCTTCCCTGTATCATACGGCCCCGGAGGAAAAGGAGCAAGCCAGAAGATGATTTTTTGCGACTCCTTAACGTTCATATGCTTTATGCGCAGCCTGAATGTTTACTGCGACTCCATTTTATGAGAAAGTCCGCCATCAAACCTATTCAGGGAAACAACCATGCCCGAAATAATTCTCATTCAAATATCCGGCGAGGACAAACCCGGCCTGACTTCTGCTCTGACAGGAGTTCTGGCGGGCTACGGCATTGATATTCTTGATATCGGCCAGAGTGTAATCCACAGCCAGCTGGTGCTTGGCATTTTGATCCGCATTCCCCGTGAAGCCGAGTCCGCTCCTGTGCTCAAAGACATCATGTTCAAGGGTTACGAACTGGGGGTCAACGTCAAATTCAAGCCCACTGAAGCTGACAAATACATGGACTGGGTCGCCGCCCAAGGCAAGCCCAGACACATTGCCACCCTTGTGGGCCACAAGGTTACCGGGGCGCACATTTCAAGAATTTCACAGATCATTGCGGACAACGGACTCAATATTGATATGATCCATCGTTTGTCCGGTCGAATTCCCATGAACGGAGAGCCTGCACCGCGCCATGCCTGCGTTGAATTTTCTGTTCGCGGTGTGCCTGAAGATCTGGACCGCATGCGCTCAAATTTTCTGGAAATGGCCGCCGAAGATCAGGTGGACATAGCCTTGCAGGAAGACAATGTTTTCCGCAGAAACAGAAGGCTGGTAGCCTTTGACATGGACTCCACCCTCATTCAGGCGGAAGTCATTGACGAACTGGCTAAGGCAGCCGGATCAGGCGAGATAGTCAGCCGGATCACCGAATCAGCCATGCGCGGAGAAATTGATTTTAAGGAAAGCCTGCGCCAGCGTCTGGCAACCCTCAAAGGCCTTGATGAATCCGTAATGGAAGATATCGCCCGCACCCTGCCCATGACCGAAGGGGCCGAACGACTCATTACCAACCTGAAGAAATTCGGCTACAAGACCGCCATCATATCCGGTGGATTCACCTATTTCGGAGAAAAGCTGCAAGAAAAACTGGGCGTGGATTATGTTTATGCCAACCGCCTTGAAATAAAAGACGGCAAACTGACCGGCGGAGTTATCGGAGATATTGTTGACGGTGCCAAGAAGGCCGAACTGCTGCGCAAAATCGCAGAGAAGGAACAGATCAGCCTGCAACAATCCATTGCCGTGGGGGACGGAGCCAATGACCTGCCCATGCTCTCCATTGCCGGGCTGGGTATCGCGTTTCACGCCAAGCCCAAGGTCAAACAGGATGCCCGCCAGTCCATCTCCCATTTCGGGCTGGATTCCATTCTCTATCTGATCGGATTACGCGACAGGGATACGGATTAGGCTTCGCCGCTTCGTAAATAATATTTGCCTTATATCAGAACAAAACAAGCCCCGCAGGATCACTCCTACGGGGCTTTTATCATGCCTAAAGAATCAGCAGGAATTACATATCTACTGCTTTGATCCAGATTACAGCATCCTGAGAGAGTTCTTTACCTTTGAACTCTTTGTCAGGACCGGAACCCAGTGCGCAGAAACCCCACCAGCCGGCTTTGGGGATGGCGAAGGTTACGTAACCCTGAGCATCGGTTTTAACACCCATGGTTACGAAAGCATCGTGAGGAGCATGAGCTTTTTCTTCTTTTTTGAAAGCATTGTTTTTCATGTCGGGCTCGTGGTTCATGTACTCAACTTCAACATCAGCATTGGGAACGGGCTTGCCGTCGGAAAGGAGCTGAGCTTTGAAGGTCATACCGGTCCACATGGCATAAGGCTTAACAAGGGGAACCCATTCAGTCTTGAGACCTGCGGGAGCAGCCCAGTTACCGGGCAGGCCGCCGACGTTCATGTAAGTCTTGGTGATCTGCTGGATGTAAATGTCTTCTTCACCTTCGTAGTAGGGAGCGGGCACCAGAACCAGGGTGTAGTCGCCCATGGAACGAACAATTTTCTTGGGCAGCTTTGCTTCATAAGCTTCACCGGAATTTGTCAGGCTGGTCCAGGTGATGGGCTTGAGCAACTTTTTGAGGTCGTACTTTTTAATTTTACCCTCTTCACCTTTCTGATGCAGCATAAAAAACTCTTCCGGCATGCCCATCTTCATAGTGTGCCCTGCTTCAAAGGGGTGGGTGAAAACAAGCTTCACATCGGTTTCAGCACCCTTATTCTTCGCGATTTCGGGGGTGTAGATCATCTGAAAGTGGGCAGAAGCGGGGACTGCCATAGCAACAACCAACAACAAGTTAAGGAAAACTACCTTCATCTTCATTTTACTTCTCCTGATTATGACTTTGATCCTCTTTATCAAAAGATAAAGAAAATTTTTTATTTTTGGTCAACTGCACACACCGTGAAACGCTCACGATACGTGCAAAAACTAACTATTCAACAATATCGGAACCGTCGATTTCAATGGAATGACCTTCGCCGCCATCAAAAGTAACAGTGTAGTGACCTGCGGGTTTTTTGAACTCAAATTCGCTGTCTTCGTTCATAGCACCCTTAAGAACAACTGCACCGGAATCGTCACGAACAAACATTTTTACGCCGGAAGCTGAAGAACCGTCCGAGAAGCCACCTTCACAAAGAACGGTGCCGTCACCGTTATCAAAGCAGCTGCACAAAGGGGAATGGGCCAAAGCAGCAGTAGCGGAAAGAACGATCAATCCGGCAGCCACAACGAGTTTAGAAATTATCTTTTTCATAGCTGTCTCCTGAGAGATTTATTGGTTACTTGGTTGATATTCATAGGAAGCCGAAACCTTATCCGATGCGATCTTGTGCGCCAGTGCGATAAGCAGAGCCACGGACAAGGCAAACACATAAAACCCTTTCATCATGGTTATGCCGCTCGCTCCCAGAACATTGCCCAAAGTGAAGACTGCGGATGCCACCCCGAAGCCCACCGCAGTGGGAAAGAAAATGGCGAAAGCCATCCACTTGTAAGACCCGGTCTGCACTTTGACCATGATGGTGGCTGCAAGGCAGGGAGGATAAAGGGCAAAGAAAAGGAGAACCGCAAGGGCATGTAGGGAATTCATACCGCTGCTCTGGCTTTCATTATCCATTCTCTGCTCAAGGGTCTGGTTGTCATCAGCACCCTGCTGATACAACACACCCATAGTCGCGACAGAAGATTCGCGAGCTGCAAAAGAACTGATCAAAGCGATATTAACTTTCCAATCAAAACCGGCATACTTGGTAACAGGCTCAAGGGAACGCCCGATCATGCCGAAGAAGGATGTCTTGATCTTTTCCTCTTTGATCTTGCGGCGCAGGGACTTTCTTTTGGATGAAAGCTTACGCACAGCACGGTTAACAACCTTGGCTGCTTTATCACCACGAGGCTTGATCAAAACAAAGGTTTCCGGGTTGGCTTTCTTGAAAGAATGGTCCACCCGTGCCGCACCTTCTTTGCCGGATGAGTTCATGCGGGCGCGCTTGTAATCATCGTAAAGATTAAGCAACGGCAACATTTTATCGCCTGTAGCAAGCCCGGAGTATGCATTGCCTGCCACCTTGGAATCATAAGTTGCAACGGCCTTACTCATCTCAGTTTCGTAATAATCCATGCGTCCATCGGTGAGACCGGGAAACTGCAAGAGAGAAAATACGCAAAGAGAAACCGCAACAACAATAGAACCGACTTTTTTAATGTACTCCCAAGTTCTTTCCAAAGCCCTCTGGGCCACACCGAAGAAAGTGGGTGCATGGTAGTTGGGCATTTCCATAATAAAGGGCGCGGTTTCACGACCTTTAAGGACTGTTGTGGTCAGGATCTTGGCAATGATCAAAGCCATAATGATGGTAATGGTCGAGATAAAGAACATTGCCCATGACTTGTGGTCCGCAAAATAAATATTCACCAAAAGCGTGTACAGAGGGATCTTGGCAAGGCAGTTCATGAACGGAACAGTCAGAATCGTTGCCAGTCTTGATCTTTCATCAGGAATCCCCTTGGTGGACATAATTCCCGGGACAGCGCAGCCCCCGGCAAATACGCCGCCCAGAATAAACGGCAGGGTTGATTGCCCGTGCAGTCCGAAACTGTGGAAGATACGGTCCAGAATAAAAGCGATACGGGCCATATATCCTGAGTCTTCAAGTATTGCGATCAGTGCAAAAAGGATCAGAAAGATTGGGACATAGTTGAGCAGAGTATTGGCACTATCCACCATCCAGAGGACCATGGAGCGCAGCAGCGAATCCTCAATCAATCCTGCCGGAGGCAAAACTCCGGCTACAATATCCCTGAACTTGGCAAGAAACGGCCAAGTGTACTTGGTAAGTTCGTACCCCTGAACAATGGAAAGTTCATATATAAGGTAGACTGTAGCCAGCAGAAAAAACGGAGCAAGGGCGCGATTCAAAACCCAGCGGTCAATCCTTTCAGAGATGGGTTGCCCGGAATCAGCCTCCTTGGTCACGCAGGCATCAACGATCTCACCAGCCACCCTGTCGCGGCAGGCAACAATATAATCACTGGTGTTAACACCGGTCTCATCTTCAAATTCCATCCTGCGGGAAAGCGCATCTTCAATAATGGACTTACCGGCTGTATGCTTTGTTTCAACAATCTTCCGGGCTTCAGAATCATTCTCCAAAAGCTTGATCGCCAGCCAGCGTAAAGGATAAAGCACACCAAGGCTGGCATCTGCGGCAAGCTGCTCTTCAAGGGCTTTTGCATGTACCTCGAGATCACCGTAATCAATAACCACCGGGCGAGTGTAGGACTCCTGGTTAACAGCCTTGCGGATGGCTGCCTTCAAGGCCTGTTTACCTTTGCCTTTTCGTCCTACTGTAGCGACTACATCCACGCCGAGACGTTTGGTCAATTCTTTCAAATCAATAGACAGCCCCTGACTTTCGGCAACGTCCATCATGTTCAAGGCAACGGTGACCGGAAAATTCATCTCCAAAACCTGAAAGGTAAAGTACAGACTGCGACGCAAGCAGGTCGCATCCATGACGTTTACAACCACATCAGGCTTTTCTTCCAACAGAAATTCACGAGAAACCCTTTCCTCAAGAGAGAAAGAAGTCAGGCTGTAGGTTCCGGGAAGGTCAACCACCTCGTAGCGGGTCTTACCTTCACGGTAGCTGCCGACCTTTTTATCTACGGTCACACCCGGATAGTTGGCCACATGCTGGTTGGCACCGGTGACCATATTATATGTTGTCGATTTACCGGCATTCTGCTGCCCGGCAAGAGCGACGAGAAAGTTATCTTTCAGTGCCTTTTTCCCCTCAGCGTTCATCTTCCACCTCAATCTGATAAGCCTCAGTGCGTCGCAGGGTTACGCAGTAACCGGCAACACGCAATTCAAGAGGGCAGCCCAGCGTTGCCACACGGACCACTTCGATCTCCCTGCCGGGAACAAAACCCAGATCAAGCAATCTTTGCCTTACCGCGCCACTTGAAAAGTGCCCACGGATCACAGCTTTTTCGCCTATGGGAATGTCCAGAAGGCTTTTACCACGCATATGGCAAGGCTTGCCCTGTCTTCTTCCGCCGGCACCACGATGCCTTTTCCTTACGGAAACAGACTCACGGTTAAAGAAATCAAACTTGTTTAACATTTAATTGCCTCTTATTTTGCATTCGATTTTGCAAATGAATTTCGAAATCAATTAGTATAGATCCAAATTTCTCTTGTCAACAAGAATTAAAAACTCTTGCTACGATTACCAAACTAATTCAAACTGTCCCTTTTTATGCTTGATATTGACATTCGTTTTCATTAACGAACAGATGACTACAGGAAACGGCAACCCTAGTCTGACAGTGCTCCCTCTGAACCTAAAGTAAGCTGGAGCATCTTCAGGTCAGATATTGCCGGGGAGGAAAAACATTGATTATTTACATAAAAAACAAGCTTAAAAACACTGGCAACCTACACCGTAGACCCAACAGCAGGAACAAACTGAGGGCAAAATCATTTATTGCTGTGCTTCTAATTCTGATCCTGCCTGCCGGGGCCATGATGGCTGCTGCCGAATTCGCGGACAGAGATTCCCTTGCCATGTACATCTGCCTGCATTTCAGTTTGTGTATTGCCCTGTGCATGCCCATTGCAAACTGGCTTGAGAACTGGATGGTCAACAGGGAAGTGCAAAAAATGAACAGCTTCTGCGTCAAACTCAAGCAAGGCAAACTGAATCAACGCTTGGAACTTTATTCCAATAAATCAGCTGCCTCCACTGACGAACTGTGCCTATTGCAACATAACCTGAACTGGCTGGCCCACTCAGTTGCCAAGCGGGAGTCCAAGTTTACGGAATCACTGGCAAAAACCCGCAAAGACAAGGAAAGACTCAATCTGCTTTCCTACACTGACCATCTTACCGGACTGTTCAATAAACGCTTTTTCGAACTGAAACTGGTGGAAGCATGCTCCAGATGCATTTCCTGCAAAACTCCACTCCACCTTATGCTTATTGACTGCGACCACTTTAAAGAGGTCAACGATATCTACGGGCATCAGGAGGGAGACAGAATTCTTGCAGAACTGGGCCGGATCATCAGTTCATCTGTTCGAGGCGGTACGGATTTCCCCTTCCGTTTCGGAGGAGACGAATTTGGAGCGATTCTTGTCGGCGTGGATTCAACCCGCTGTGAACAAATCGCTGAACGCATCCGAGACCGCTTTGCACAGATTAAACTGGGCCGGGCCAGCTTAAGCATAGGCATTTCCAAACTCTGCTATCAGGCTATGGACCCCGAAACCGAAGCGGAACAGTTGGTTGCTGCTGCTGACAAAGCCCTGTACTTTGCAAAAAACACCGGGCGGGATAAAATTATAAGCCCAGCCCAATACAAAGAGAGCCCGCAGCCATGTGACCCTTAATATATGCGTACGCCTATCCGGCCATGTCCGCCTTTGCTTCATCAACAAGGCGAGCCACTTCATCTTTAGCTGAACCATACTGTTTCGAAGCCCAGCTTCCAGCCTTCACACCGCCCTTTACGGCCTTGGTAACCGCAGGCTTTACGCCTCCAGCTTTGTAAACAGCATATGCAGCCACACCGACTGCTGTTGCTGCTGTTGAAACCAGCAACAACTTTCCGATATTGAAACTCATTTTTATTCTCCTTAAAGAACCCTAAAACAAATTGATTTAAAGGCTGAATATGACATCCGCATTACAAGGGAAAACAGTGCGATTGAGAATTATTCGCAATTAACAATTACTGCTTTCGGCAATCAGGACAAATACCATAGAGAATCATTTTATGCCGATTCACAGCAAAATCATGTTTTCTGGCCAGTTTATCCTGCAACTCTTCAATGCGTTCTTCAACAACTTCAATCCTGCGGTTGCAACGGATACAGACAAGATGATCATGGTGATCCCGGTCATGACGGCACTCAAAGCGGGTCACCCCATCGCCGAAATCCATTGACTCGGCAATACCGCTCTCTGCAAGGAGCTTGATGGTCCGGTATACTGTAGCCGGACTGATTGAAGAGTCGCATTTACTGACATGCACATAAAGCTCTTCACATGAATGATGACCTTGGGTTCCTAAGAACACTTCCAGAACAACGCGACGCTGCTCAGTAGCAGCCATTTTATTCCTGGTGAGATACTCCAAAAATTGAGTTTGCGGGCTTGACATCCTTTCCTCCATTGTGGTTTTTGTGAAAATGACACTGATGACTATTCTCAAGTGAAAACGATTGTCAAGAGCTAAGTACTCACTCACATTAGATAAATCATGCAATTGAAACTCAATTGTGCTGCTTTCTAAAAAGTAGCAAAACAGTAATTAACTCTGTACCCGATAAAAAACCGACGGCCTGCCGTCTAAAGACAGGAGTAAATAATGACCACACCTACAACAACCAGAATCCTTCCGGTAATTACTGCTTCCGCCGCTGCCACAGGAGCACTGGTGGGCGGCACAGTTGCGGCTGTCCGCTCAACCATTGCCGTAAAAGAAGGAAGAATGAGCAGCTGTGATGCAGCCAAAACCGTAGCCAGCGAATCAGCAGGAACCGGCCTTGCCACTGCTGCCGGAGTTGCCGCTACAGGGATTCTCGGTCTTGGCGGACTGACCGGAATACTCGGTTTCACAGTAGTAGCCACCGGAGCTAAAATGCTCTGGGACAAAGCAGTTCCCAATGCACTGGACAAAAAACAGCCCAAACAACTTGAAGAAGCAAACTAATCATACTCTGTTTATTTAAGCATATAAGGCAGCCTTAAGTATATACGAAGGGCTGCCCTTTTCATGGCAACGCTCAGCAAAAACCAAGTTTTCGTTGACAAAGGGATAACTCATTTGTATTTCCCTTTTCTGTGGAGTTGATACTCAATTTCAATTTCACAGGATGTCCATCTGAGAATCCAGTAAACACAGGACTTTCACGTGAAAACAGAAAAAACATATGCACGCATAAAGCATTCAATACCGGGCAGGATCAGGTTCAAGGTGCCGGATCTGAGAAAGAACAAAATTCTTTGCAGCACCGTTGAGCGAAATTTGGGAAAAATTTCCGGGATCACCCGGACCCGTTCGAATAACAAATGTGCAACACTGGTTATTCGCTACAACCCCGAGTTCATTACACCCGAACATGTTTTTGAAACACTCAGAGAAATAGTCGCCGTACATACGACTAAAATCTGTCCCATCAAAGACAAGAACGAATGCGGATGTCCGCAGGTTAAGGGTGCCCTGCGCTATTTTTCCTTTGTCTCCGCTGTGGGTGGAGCCGTGCTGGTCAGCGAATCCCTGCTGGGAATTACCGTGGCCCAAACACTGCTCAGCCCGCTGGGTTTCCTGACCGTCCTTGCGGCGGTGCCGCTGGTTAAAGAAGCCGTCAGCAAAATACGCGAAAAGAAATTCGGCCTTGAAGGTATTCTGGCTGGCGGGATTGTGGCTGCGGTAATTGCCGGGGAAGCCATGACCGCCTTTGAAATCCTCTGGATCAATGCCGGAGCGGAACTGCTTACCGCATGGATAACCGAACGTTCCCGCCGGGCAATTTCCGGCATTCTGGACAACACCACCCACCATACCTTTGTCCTCAAAGACGGAGTGGAAGTGGAAGTTGAGATCAACAATCTCCGCAAAGGTGATGTTGTTGTTCTGCATACCGGGGAAAAGATCTGCGTGGACGGAACCATTGTAGACGGTCAGGGGTTGATCAACGAAGCACCCATCACCGGACGGGCCGATTTCATCCACAAACAGCAGGATGATCAGGTTTTCGCCGGGACATTTGTGCGCGAGGGCGTCATCTACGTCAAAGCTGAAGAAGTGGGAGATAAGACCTATCTGGCCCGTATCCTCCACAAGGTTGAAGACTCCCTCGAAAACAAAACGGACATTGAATCCACTGCGGACAAACTTTCGGTAAGACTGGTCAAAATCGGCTTTGCCTGCACAGTAGGTACCCTGCTGCTCACCGCAGATCCATGGCGTGCTTTTACCGTACTGCTGGTTATGGCTTGCCCCTGCGCCACTGTACTTTCGGCTTCCACGCCCATTAGTGCAGCCATCAGTACCGCAGCCAAAAACAATATTCTTATCAAAGGCGGAAGGTATCTTGAAGAAGTTGGCCGTTGCGATATGGCCTGCTTTGATAAGACCGGAACCCTGACCGGAAGCGAACCTAGTCTCGAGCATATCCATGTCGTCGAAGGCGTAAGCGAAAGTGAATTGCTGACCTACGCGGTTTCCGTGGAAACCCACAACCATCACCCGCTAGCCCAAGCTATTAAACATGAAGCCGAACAGCGGAAACTGCCCCCTCTGCCTCACACTGTTTGCGAATATTTCCTAGGCAAGGGTATGCGCGCGGAACTAATTGAAAATGAAAACCATTCTATGGAAATTTTGGTGGGTAACAAAAAACTTACCGAACAGTTCGATGTGCGCATCGGCAGCCTTAGCAGACAGGTTTCAGTCCTCAAACGTAAGGGACTGACCGTACTATACGTTGTCAAAGACAAGGGACCGATCGGATTGCTGGCCTTTGCCAACACCATCCGCGAAGAATCAGCAACAGTCCTTAATGCTCTCGGGGCAGGCGGGGTCGAACGCACCGTACTGGTCACCGGGGATGAACCCGCAACCGCCAACGACCTTGCGCTGACCTTAAACATCCCGGAAATACACGCCTCAGCCATGCCGGAAGAAAAAGCCACCCTTGTACGCACCCTGCAAAGCGAAGGAGGCAAAGTCATGATGGTCGGTGACGGTATCAACGATGCCCTTGCTCTGGCGCAGGCCGATGTGGGGGTCGCCATGGGCACCGGGGGCGCGGAAGTAGCTGTTGAAGCGGCAGATATCGCTTTAGTCGATGATGACCTCAAAGGTCTCATGTACGTCCAGCAACTCAGTCAGGACACTGTAAAAATCGCCTACCAGAATTTCTGGCTGGCAACAGGCTCAAATATAGCGGGAGTCATCATGGGCGCGACCGGATATCTCTCCCCGGTTATGGCCGGATTCCTGCACATTCTGCATACCATGGGAGTTATAGCCAACTCGTCCAGACTCCTCAGCCATTCACCTGAAGCAATCGAATCCAAGCAAGGCAAAATTTATGAACTTTCGTAAAATCGTTGAATTGGAAAAATATCTTGATGTGGCCCACCACATACCGGGCCGGATCAGAATTAAATTCAGCCCTCTCATTTTAACCAAGCCCGTTGCATTGGCGGCAATGAAGGAACATTCCGAAATGCCCGATGCTATCAGGGATGCCCGGGTCAACATGTCCGCCCGCTCAGTGGTTATTGAATACGACCCCGAACAGATTCAACCGGAACTGGTTGAAGAACTGATTCAGGGAACAGACAAAGACAAGAAAGCACAAATCGTCTGCGACCTCTACGGCAGGCTGATGAATAATTGTTAAGAAATACCATTATTTGAGGAGTTATTAAAAATGAGCACCGAAAATACCGCCCCCGAAACACAGCAGGCCGCACCACAGCAACCCAACACCGCCCAGCCGGTAATGGGTCCGGATCAGGGCCAGCCCCATTTTTCCTATACCACTCCCGGTGATCCCTATCAGGGTGCCCCTGTTGCCGGGAATGTACAGCAGCCCGTATACCAGCAACCGCCACAACAGGCTCCCCAGCAACCTACCCAGCCTGTTTACGGGCAGCCCGTATATTACGGCCAACCCGTGTACGGCCAACCAGTCTATGGTCAGCCCGTATACGGTCAGGTTTACCAGCAGCCGATGCAGCAGCCTGTACAACAGCCCCTGCAACAGCCAATTCAACAGCCCGTCCAGCAACCGGTTCAGCAGGCTACTACGGTCAACCCCAACACATCTGAAGAACAGGTTAAACAATTTGTAGATCTGGTCAAAGATACAGCAGAAGGCAAAGCCGACCCTGCAAGTTTTCTCAGTTTTTTTAACGGCATTGACGATGGATTCTGGAAAGGGCTGCTCGTAGGTGCGGGAATCACCTTTGTCTGCACCAGCAAGACCGTAAGATCCATCTTTAATGCCGGAGGCGGCAAGGAAGAAATGTCCGCAGAAGAAATGGAAAGAATGGAAGATCTCAAGGCTGAACAAGAATACATGGCCGCACAGGCTGCCAAAGAAGCAGCGGAAAAGGAGTAAATAATGAGTCAGGATTACAACAACGATTACGTATACAATTATCAGGACCCGCAGCTTACTGAGCAGCAGCGTATTGATTCCCAGCAGCAGGTTACACCTGTACAGCAGGACAGTTCCGTAAAAAGCTGGGTTAATGTCACCGACTCCCGTTACCTGAAAGGGTTTCTGATCGGTGCAGGGCTGGCTCTGGTAGCCTCAAACCCCAAAGTCCAGAAAGCGGTTGTTTCCGGTGCCGTAAAAACATGGTCCGCTGTTCAGGGCGGCATCGAGGAAGCGAAAGAAAAAATCCACGATATCAAAGCCGAAGCGCAGTCTGAGTAAGAAGCCTCCGGCGGCCCTTCGGGGACCAGAGAACCTTTTTGAAAAAAGGTTCTCTGGACTCTCCCAAAACTTTTAGCAGGGCTTCGCCACTATTCAAGATTGATTGTGCGAGTACGCATAGCCCCCGGAGGGTTACTAAGATGAACGCCTTACCTGAAAATACAGACCGAATCAGAACCAAAGACAAAAAGCCATTCCGCCAATGTAAAGACTGTCCGCTTACCCCCAGTAAGACCAAGACTGCGGCAAAAGTCGGAATGGTTGCCACGCTTGGGGCCTCAGCGGCTTCCGGTGTACTCAAGTTCAAGGGTGCGAAGCCATTGCATCTCTGGGCTTCTTTTGCCTTTGTCGGTTTTACAGCTTTGCACTGGGCGGTTTCCAGAAAACCGCAGAGGACAACCAGATGATCGGAACTCCGAATACAAGAAAAAGATTTAAAATAGTTCATGAACTGCCGAAAAGAATCAGGCTAAAATCTCTGATTCTGCTTACTCCTGATCTGGACCACAACTATCTGCAAGCCAGCGTGGAATCTCTGGGCGGAGTTGAATCGGTCAGGATCAACGGCCCGGCCTTTTCCATTGCCGTGGAGTATGACGGTGCTCCCGAAGTCCGTGCAGCTATTATTGCGACACTGGACGACATTCCGCAGGAAGCTTTTCTCAAAGGAAGTGAACGCGAACACGATACCGACCTGATTGAGGTCGGCGCCCGGACCGCAGCCGCTGCGGCGACTCCTTTCCTGCCCCTGCCTGTACAGGCGGCAACAAGCTGGATGCTGGGCATACCCGGAATTGTGGGAGGGCTTGAAACTCTGTTCACCCGAGGGGTCAAAATTGAGGTACTGGATGGTACAGTCAAAGCACTTTCCCTGCTGCGCGGTGACTACTTCACCTCCAACTCCGTAGGTGCCCTGCTGAGCCTCGGCGAATACCTTGAAGACCAGTCCGAACAGAAATCAACAGACCTGCTCAAAACCTTGCTCAAACCGCAGGTTGAAAAAATCTGGATTGAGAAAGACGGACGCGAACTTGAGATCGACTTTAATGCTCTACAAGTAGGTGACATTGTTGTTTGCGGTCCCGGTGAGCTTATCCCCATTGAAGGAACAATCGTCGAGGGCGACGGCTCTGTGAACCAGAGTTCCATCACCGGGGAATCCGTACCTGTGCACCTGCAACCCGGAGACGCAACCCTTTCCGGTGCGGTAGTTGAAGAGGGAACCCTCAAGATCAGGGCTGACAAGGTCGGTGCTGAAACAGGCATGGCCCGCATCAACCGCTATCTGGAAAGTTCCCTGCGTTCACAATCCAAGAGCCAGATCCAGTCCGCAGAACTGGCCGACAAGCTGGTTCCCCTGACCTTCGGGGCCGGACTTGGCGTTTACGCCCTGACCGGAGACCTTGCCCGTGCGGCATCGGTGCTGACTGTGGATTACTCCTGCGCCATCAAGCTTTCCACCCCGGTAGCCACCCGTACGTCCATGTACACCGCCAGCAAAGCCGGGGTCCTGCTCAAGGGCGGGCAGGCCCTCGACAACCTCGCCGCCGTGGATACACTGGTCTTTGACAAGACCGGAACCCTGACCAAAGGGGAACTGAAAGTCACCGACATCGTACCCATGCCCCTCTATGAAGAGGAAGAGCTGCTTTCAATAGCTGCCGGAGCCGAGGAACATTATGCCCACCCGGTTGCCAAGGCTGTAGTTAACGAAGCCAAAGAGCAGGGAATCGAACTGCCGGAAGTCAGCGGGGTCGACTTTATCGTGGCCCATGGTGTTTCCGCATACGTTGACGGCAAACGGGTACTTGTGGGCAGCCAGCATTTTGTTGAAGAAGACGAGCATGTGGACTGCTCCTACATGGAAAAGAAAGCCCGCCAGCTACGCAACGCAGGCAAAAACCTGCTTTTCGTAGCCATGGATGAGGAACTTATCGGAGTAATTGCCATGCGCGATGAGCTGCGCCCCGAAGCTCTTGAAGCCCTCGAAGCTTTCAAAGACGCCGGGATTAAACGTATTGAAATTCTCACCGGGGACCACCGTTCCACAGCTATGGCCTTGGCGGCCCAGCTTCCCCCGGTGGACGGAGTGCACTGGGAACTCAAGCCCGAAGATAAAGCCGACATCGTCAAAGAACTCAAGGACGGCGGGGCCAAAGTCGCCTTTGCCGGAGACGGGGTCAACGACACCCCGGCCCTTGTCAGTGCTGATGTAGGCATCTGCATGCCTTCCGGAGCCGACCTTGCCCGTGAATCAGCGCAGGTGGTCATGCTCAACGAAGATATGCTCACCCTTGTGGAAGCCCACCGCATTGCACTGACCAACCGCGAAACCCTGAGTAACTGCCTGTGGTCTGCGGTAGGCATCAACTCCGCCACCCTGCTGCTGGCCGGTATGGGTAAAATATCAACTCTTGCTGCGGCCATGACCCACAACCTGAGCACCGTGGGTATCCTCGGCTACGCCGCCATGAAAACTTCAGCTACGAACAAACCGCAAGAGTCCGCAAAGGAGAATCAATAATGTCCCTGACATTAAGAAACGCGCCTGTAGAAAAAAACCTGATGCTCAAAGCTGTAACCAGCGACAACTTGAAAAACCGCCTTGAACGCATGGGACTACATATAGGTTCGGAACTGGAAATCATGTCTGAGGATTCGGTACAGCACCCGGTAAGAGTTAAGGGTCCGCAAGGTGAAGTCCTCCTTGCTGCCGGCATGGCTTCCAAAGTTATTGTCCACCACGATGACGGGCATAAAACCCCGGTCTTTGAAATGAATCCGGGTGAAAAAGGCCACGTGGAAGGACTGACCGCCGGATCACAGCTGGAAAAAAGTCTCAAAATCCTCGGCATTGCTGAAGGAGATAACGTGGAACTGATCCGCTGCCTGCCTCCCATGACCTATAAAGCTGTAGTAGACGGTAAACAAGCCTCCCTTACCGAAGGTATGGCCGCAAAAGTCTGGGGGGAATGTGACGAAACATCCTGCCAGCTGGCAACCTGTGGTAAAGGACGCCCTTTTGCTGTTAAAAACATACTGGGCGGGCCAAGAGCATCCAAGGCTATAACCGATATCGGGATCAAGAAGGGAGCCGAAATATTCATTGAGTCCGTGGAACCGGCCAAAGACGTACGCATGGGTAATGCCGGACGGATAATCATCATGACCAAAGAAGGTCTACGCTTGCATCTGCGACCGGATCAGGCTGAGACTATGCTGGTTATTGAAGTATAATAAAAAAAGCGGGGCAGTTTTAACTACCCCGCTTTTTTATTTATTTTATCTGATCAGCCTTAAGCTGCCCGCATGCCGCTTTTATGTCCTGACCCATGGACCTGCGGATGGTTGCGGTTATCTTCTTATCCCAGAGATATTTTTCAAATGCCAGCACCTTGTTCCTCGAAGGGGCCTCATAAAGGGGATCATCACCGGGGTTATAAGCAATAAGGTTGACTTTGCAGCGGCGATGCCCGAGCAGCTTTACCAACTGCTTGGCATGCTCAATGGAATCGTTAACCCCGCCCAGCAGCAAATATTCGTAGGTGACCTTTTCCCTCGGCTTAAGCGGAAATTTATCCATGGCTGCCAGCAGATCATTAATATGAGTCTTGGCTGCCTTGGGCATGATTTTTTCACGCAGCTCCTGAGTAGGGGCATGCAGGGAGATTGCCGGAAGAGTCAGCCCGGTCTCACCCAACTCTTCAAGTTGCTTGACGAAGCCGACAGAGGAGACGGTTATACGCCGGGGCACGAAAGAAAGTCCGTCCTGATTGTTCAGATTTCGCAAGGTACGGATAAGATTTTCAAGGTTGAGCAGTGGTTCGCCCATACCCATAAAAACAAGGTTCTTGAGCGGATCAAGATTGTTTTCACGCAGGTATTTGCGCCCCGCCAACACCTGCCCGAGCATCTCGGACATACTCATGTTGCGTTCAAACCCCATCAGTCCGGTACTACAGAAGGTGCAGGCCATGGCACAGCCCACCTGAGTAGACAGACACTGGGTGTAACGCCCTTCCATGGGAATAAGCACAGTCTCAACTAAGGCACCGTCATTAAGACGCAGGAGCATCTTAATTGTGCCATCCTTGCTGGTCTGGACCAGATCAACCTGCGGATGATTGATGACCGCTTTGCTCTTCAAAGCTTCACGCAGATTCTTGGCAAGATTGGTCATGGAATCAAAATCCGCAACACCCTTCTGCCAGAGCCACTGCCAGATCTGGTCAGTACGAAAACGGGGAGCCTTAAGTTCCTGCGAGACAAAGGATTCAAGCTCGCTGTATTCCAAATCAAGTATGTCTATCATTCTATTTTTATCTGACATTATTTCATTTTACCGGGATTAAAGCGGACAATATAAACCTTGTCCTTAATCCATTTTATGGTCAAAAACTCCCGCTCCTCGATTTCCACAAGATTTTTGACCATGGGAGGAAGGGAATCTATGAAAGATTTCACTTTATAATAATCAATTGAAGAAAGCAGCAAAACCGCATTCTTAAATTCTTTATTTTTCAAGTACTGGTAAACCGGATATTTTTCCGCATCCGGATGTTCCTTCTTGAAAAGCTCCGCCGCAATTTGAGGTGTTGCCAACGCCTGTATCAAATCACCTGCACGAACTCCGAGACCGAGCGAGTACATGCAGTTCCCATCCTTATCAAGCTTTTTAAGATAGTAGGCCACGTCGGGGAATGTCTTGATAAAAAACGGGCGGTGCAGCACAAGGGTGTCCCCGCCTGCAAATTCCACTATCCTGTCAGTCAGTCCCTGCCCCAGTATGGGCAGAGGGCGATTTTCATTCAGGGAGGAGTAAGCTGGGAGGGCATTGTAATAAAAAGGCATTACAGCTGTAATCGCCAATGAACCGACCACAATGTGCAGGGCCGGACGCTGGGACTGCCTGATACTAACGATAAGCAGCACCAGAAAAAAACCACCAAGGGCGACAAAAAAAGGAAACATTAATTCCATATACTGGCCCACAGGGACCCGGTCCGCAAGGTTCACCGAAACACTCATGGATTTAAAGGAACGGTAACCGAGCATAGCCGCCATAGACAACATCCAGACAAAACCCATCTCAAAGAGAGTGCGGTATGCTTTATCCCGCTTGGCATTGACCAGCCAGTCACAAACCAGAATGGAGAGCAGCGGCAAGATCGGCAGCATGTAGCGGTTGGATTTGAGCTTAAAAAGCAGGGTAAAAACTATCAGGTAAACCAGAAAAACGCAGGCCATGAAGACATACTTTTCATTGAATTTTTCCCTGACCGAACGCCAGATTCCGTAGACAGTGCCAAAAACATAACCTCCCCAAGGGAAGAATATGACCGTCAGGGTATCGAAATAAGGATCAAGATGACTCAACTTATTCGTAACCTTGGTACTGGTGGAGGCAGTATTATGGAAAAACTGCCCGAGCAACCCTTGGGTATAATCAAAACCGCTGCTTAACCACGCGAAATACAGCCAGAGAAAAAAAGGTGCGCAACCGGCAATAAACCAGAGCAGCAGGATGTTACGGTCTTCCCACTTGGCAGCGACCAGCCCTTTGAGATTCAAGGCTGAAAGAAAAGATGCGGGCTCAGCGGATTCATGCTTTTTATTAACATTGTGGCGGATACCCACAGCCAGCGCATACCCGGCCATAGGCAAAAAAGCGAAAGGCCCCTTGGCCAGCACACCCAGCGCGGTAAGCACGGCCCCGCCAAGAGCAACACGGGCACTTTTTTCACCAAGATAACGCTGTAGATAAAAATACGTGGCCCAAGTTACGCAGCAGGCAAAAACCACGTCCACCTTCATCATCACGGACATGAACTTGAAAAGCACTGAACTTTGCAGGATAACTCCGGCCAGCAGCCCGGTAGCCGGGCCGAACAGTTTACGTCCGGTGAGTGCGGTTCCCAGCACCATGAGCACAGAACAGATTACCGTGGGTAAACGCAGCAGGGTAAGAACATTGCCGCTGAAACCGTCAAGGGAAGCCAGCCACGCAAAAGGATACATTACCCAATAGGTCAGCGGCGGCTTCTCCATGCGCGGCATACCGTCAAACATGGGGGCCAGCAGATTCCCGCTATGGATCATTTCATATACGGCACGGGCATACTTGGGTTCATCAATATCATAAAAATAATTCAGCCATGTTCCGTAAAAGGAAACTGCGGCGGAAAATAAAAGCAGCAAGCCGAGCAGCAAAAACCAATTCTTGCGGCAAAACCCGTCTATTCCTGAATCCTGTCTATATTCCATTTTTTAATTCCAAATCCATAATGTTTTTGTTTCGCGGAAAGACACCTAGTACCAGAGTTCTTCCGGCAAGTCGAAATATGCGGGGCTGGATTAAATGGGCATGATGAGTTACTGAATTAGACATAACCTATTCTGTATACCAAGAGGCTTAGATGCGTTTTTCAATTTCCATAAGACTTCTTTTTTTAGCAATCACCATTTCCCTGCTGCCTGCAACAGTAAACGCATCTCCATCGCTCATATCGATTGGTGATTTCCTGACCCCTTCAGGAATGCCCTCCCCGGAATTCAAAAATGTTATTACACAACAACTGACTGAAGCCGGACTCAGTTGTGCTAACTGCACTGAATCATCACCAAAATCGAGATATAAACTTTCCGGCCTGATGGTTAAGGATGACAAAGGGACTTCATTTTCAGCATTACTGACCGACAATTTCCATCTTGAACCTGATGTCTTCATCAAAGGCAAACAGATAGGTGGAACCAGCTCTAAGCCGGCAGCAAGGGAGCTGGCCGAATCCGCAGCCGAACTCATCTCCAACCAGTCTGTAGCTTCCATTGAAGTCAGCGGAGACTCCCGGATGACCCCCAATGCGGTTATGGCACTGGCCCAGATCCTGCCCGGCGAGGATGCATCACCGCAAAAAATCATCGCAGCCCGGATTATCCTTGAGAATTGCGGCTTATTTGAAAAAGTCCGCATTTACCTGACCCCCGGACCTGAAGGCCGCAAGGTAAAAATATCAGTCAGGGAAAGGGACTCAATTCTACCCGCCAACATGCCCGGGCCCGGCAAAGCAGTTCTGGATAATATTTTGGGTCCCCAAGACACCACCCTGCCCGAATTTCCTGCCATTACTGAAAAACGTTTTCCCGGCCTGAGCAACGCCACCTGCGGAGGATACCTTGCTTACAGAGCTGAAAGCATTCTGGCCCGAATGCGCAATAACGATCACCGCTTCAACGTAGACGATGTAGAAGAGCTGGTTGCCGTTGCCGCAAGCATCAGAAACAACATCTCCACTTATGATGCTTCCTGCCGTGATATGTGCATAATCCTGATGAAACTCTGCTCCATGCTGGACTCACAGACAATCCGTACCATATCTGAAAAGCTGCAACAGAACATTGAGCTGACTGAAACAGGACCGCACACTCTTGAAAAAAATCTCGAACGCATTGAGTTTATCACGCAAGCATACGGAGCGGCGCAGGAAGCGCAATTAATACTTTCTTCCCGTATTTTTCATGACCGCATTCACTCCCCGGTTGTCCCGTGGATTCTGTACTCCCTCGGCGAACAGGCTCTGCAAGCAGAAGACATCACCCGTGCGGCCCCCCTGCTGAGCGGAGCCATTGCGGTTTCATCACTTCCGGTCTCACCTGAAATGCTCCTGACAACAGCCATGGCCCAATACAGCAACCTTGACATTGAATCCGGGGGAGCGGCCGGGGCCCAGCTAAAACCACTGCTGGCCAATCCCGATCTGGAGAGTGAACTGCGCCGCCAAATAAGTTCCCTGCCCCGCAGAGCTGAGCTCTGTGAAACAGCCACTTCCATAACCGGTCAGGATAGTTTTGAGTTACAACTGAAAAAAGGGAATGCGCTAATCCTGCTGGACCGACCAGATCTTGCAGAACCTCTTTTCCACAAACTGCACGGGCTAAGACCGGATGACGCACGTCCTTTCACCGGGTTCGGACGCCTCGCTTTCCAGCGGACAGAGAATCTGCTCTCAGTAAGGCCCTACCTTGAAAGGGCTGAGCACATGAAAAACAAAGACCGTTTTTTTTACGAACTGGCTCTGGCCTACAAGCTGGAACGGATCATCGCCGAAGCACTCCCGACCATCAGGATTGACGGACGCAATTCCGAAGAAGCTTCAGCCACCAGATTCCTCCTGCCTAAAACTCTGGAATATGCCCAAGGGTATGAAAGATTCAACCGCCCACAGGCAAAATTGATCAAGGCCGGAGTTGACGTTCTCGGAGAATGGCTGGCTTACCCTGCCATGAGTACGGCAGAAGCATTTGATAACATGTTCCGCCAGACTTTAAGACTTGATTCCGAGACAGGCAACCAGCCGGAAATTCTTGCGGCCAGCCTTTACTTTTCCACAAATTCAACAGACAGGACTGAGGCCCGCAAGCTCATATCCCGGCCCATGTCTGTTAAGGCCGGGTTGAAACCGAGATTCCTGCAACTTAATCTGCTGATCCGGGAAATGGCCCTTACTCCTTCCGCAGAGCTTTCCAAAGCTCTGGAACAGGCCGGGAGATCCAGTTTCTCAGATACCGAAAGCAGGGAGGAGGCTGTGGCCCTGAAAGCGGACGCCCTCGCGGTTGCAGGACTGTATACAAATTCCGCATCAACACTTGAAAGAGCGGAATCTCTGTATACCCTTGCTGTGGATTTAAACGAAGGAAACAACGGCAGACTGCTCAACAACCTTGCCTGCGTGAATCTCGCACTGGGCAGAGTTGAAGAAGCGGACGATCTTTACGATGAAGCTCTGGACAGTTACCCGGAAGCCGGGGAAGTTGTTGAAATGGGCAAGCTGGTCTCATCACTTTCCGGTGAAGAAAGAATGCACGCATTAGAGAAATTTGCTGCAAAAAACATTTCGCAACAGCTCAAAGGAGCCGCTATCAAACTGAACGGCACGTCAAACAGCACAGCCGGACCGGAAAGTAATTCTTCCGCAGGTATGATGGGAATATATCTTAATGAAAACAGGAAGATTGTCACCGGATATGATAATTACACCGGGCTATCCATAATTTTTAAATACAAAAGCAACATCTGGCTCTTACCGACACAGCTAAACACAGCAGAACAATCGCGCTAACCAGATGATTCAATTGTAAAATCCAACTCTTCAGCCATAAGCCGCAAGGGTTCTACTGCTCCGGTAATGCGCATGATCTCTACCAGAGTCTCCGCACCGAGCTTGGCTTTTTTATCATCCGGATTAACTTCGCGGGCCAATGTTTTGGGAGTCTTCCCAAGCCGCTCGGCCAACTCCTCCAGAGGCACCGGGCCGTTCATAACCAGATCCTGTATTGCTTTTTCAACTTTTGCAGACATTACCTTCAACCTTGTTCATTATCAGTTTGCACATCTGTTTGTGGACTAATAAACTAAAACGAAACACCATTCAACATACCATCTTAACGTTTCAAAAATACCGTAATGATTCAACTCATCACATGAATACCCTGCTGACAAAAGCCAATTGTCACTGTATTGTAACAATCATTTTCGGTTTCACAGAACACTTTTTACGGACATTTTTCATTAAAAATCAAAAAGTTAACACAAAAACACACTTTTGTAACAAAACTTGACCTAACCATATTATCATGCTTGTTACTCCCCTGTAACGACAAAGGGACTCTGTTTCTGCTCAGGAAAATCCTCAGGGAGGACTTTTTTTGCCTAAAACATCACTACACATGAAGATTCTGCTTTGGGGTTGGGCTGTACTGCTCTTCGCCCTGCTGCTGACCTTCTGGTTTTACTATGGAACGGTTTCAAAAGAACTGACCGCTTCCAGCAGGCAAAACACTTCCCGCCTCCTGAACTATGTGCGCTGGAAAATCAGCCACAGCCCGGTCAATCCCGGCACTCCCGCATTCCAAAATGAAATCACCGAACTCGGCTCCCATCTCGATATCCGCATTACATACATCATGAACGGCAAGGTTCTGGCTGACTCCGACGTTGAAGCCAGCAGGCTGCCCGAACTGGACGACCATTCCAACCGCCCGGAAGTCATTGCTGCCGAAACCAGCGGAACCGGGAAAGACACCCGCTACAGCAAAACCCTGCAAACACGTATGCTCTACGTTGCTAAATCCATGGGCAACAACGGAGGGTTCATCCGACTGGCTCTGCCCTACTCGGTGATCGGGGAAAGGCTGGACCGGGTCATGATTCACTTTTCAATACTTCTCGCTTTGCTGGCTGTGGGTTCAGCAATATTATTGGTTTTCATCGGCAAACGCACCACTTCTGCTGTGAGGGAAGTCTCCGCCACTGCACAGGCTATCGGGGAAGGCGACTACAGCAAGCGGATCAGGGTCATTCCCGGCGGGGAATACAAACTGATGGCCAATTCCATCAACACCATGGCTAAAAAAATCAAGGGCCATATCCGCATAATTGAAGACCAGCGCAACCAGCTTGACGCCATGTTCGAAAACATGACCGAAGGCATCATGGTCCTCGACCCGCAAGGAAAAATCGAATCCGTTAATAAATCCATGACCAGGCTGGTTCCAGGCACTCAGGAATTTGTAGGCCGAATGCCCCTGGAAGTGCTGACCCGCCATGAAATCCAGGATGCGGTTGATAAAATAATCAAGCACGGTAGCGAAAAGGATTCTGATGCCCTGATTGTGGACCTTGCGGATGGACGGTCCATGAATGTGACCATCTGCTCTTACAATGATTACAAAAGCCGCCGCAAACTTATCCTTGTTTTCCACGACATCAGCGAAGTCCGCCGCATAGAAAAAATACTCCGCGACTTTGTATCCAATGCCTCTCATCAATTGCGCACCCCTCTGACCAGCATCAAAGGCTATGCCGAAACCCTGATCGACACTCCTCCGCAAGACGAAAAAATACTCAAAAATTTCCTTGGAACCATTCGCGATAATGCCGACCATATGTCCAAGGTAATTACCGGCATGTTCGCCCTTGCCCGCAGTGAATATTCAGGGAAAAAATTGCGTACCAAGCCGACGGATCTGCAAAAAAGCGTTGGACTGAGCATGGCAAACCTTAAATCTCTCGCGGAAAAGAAGAACATCAGCCTGAGCAATGATGAAATACCGCAGATAAATGTCACCGGAACCGGAGAAGGACTGGTCCAGATTTTCGACAACCTGATTGAAAACGCCATCAAATATGCACCGGAAAACACCGAAGTGGTAGTCCATGCTGACACGGATGATGAGTTTGCTATAATCAAAGTTGTAGATGAAGGACCGGGGATTGCTACCGCTGACAAAGAACGTATTTTCGAAAGATTTTTCAAACTTGATGAAAACGCTGTGGGACACGGCAGTTCCGGACTGGGACTGGCACTGTGCCGCAGTCTTGCACGAAACTTTAACGGCGACATCTGGGTGGAAAGCCCGGTTGACGCAACAACAGGTACCGGATCTTCATTTTGTGTGAAACTCCCGGTAACAGCTGAACAAGCTTCTGAATCCGCTCAGGATTCACAATAAGGGGATTATCTCTAATGGATATTTACGATCTGTTTTTTTACATGTCCCTGTTTGCAGGGTTCATGATGGCCTTCAACCTTGGCGCAAACGACGTTGCCAACTCCATGGCCTCGGCTGTGGGCGCGAAAGCCATCACCATCCGGCAGGCAGTATTCATCGCAGGGACGCTTAACTTCGCTGGTGCGGTGTTCCTCGGCTCACATGTAACCGCAACGGTCAGCAAGGGTATCATCAACCCGGCGGCCATTGCCGACCCCAAAATTATCATGGTCGGCATGTTCTCGGCCCTGCTGGCTGCGGGGGTCTGGGTCCTTATTTCAACCCTGACGGCACTGCCAGTTTCCTCAACACATTCAATTGTCGGTGCGATTCTCGGTTTCGGCCTCGTTGCAGGTGGTCCTGATGTGGTCAACTGGCTAAAAATGGTTGGCATTGTAATGTCATGGATTATTTCACCATTCTTTGCCGCAACCATCGCCTTTGCCATCTTCACCCACATAAGGAAAACTATCCTCTTTAAAAAGGATTTTATCCATCAGGCCAAAAAATGGGCTCCAATCTGGATGGGATTGACTGTTCTGCTGATATCCCTATCATTTCTATACAAAACACCGGTAGGAAAAGGACTTGAACTGCCCTTTTTCGGATCATTAGCTTTGGCTTTTGCCATTGCCGGGGCAGTATGGTTTGCAGGAAGGCTTGCAGTTAACAAGCTGGTCGGTGACCCTGAAGAAGGCGCAGAAGCAGTAGAAAGCACATTCCGCAAACTTCAGGTCGGCACTTCCTGTTATGTTGCTCTTTCACAGGGAGCTAACGATGTAGCAAATGCCATCGGCCCTGTTGCAGCAATCTACCTTATATCCAAGGAACATGTTCTGCTTGCCAAGGCAGATGTCCCCATCAGCCTTCTGGTCATGGGCGGACTTGGAATTGCCATCGGTATTTCCCTTCTTGGGCACAAGGTAATGTCAACTGTTGGTGAAAAGATTACCGTGCTTACCAACACAAGAGGCTTTGCCGTTGACTTCGGAGCTGCTACAACAGTATTGACAGCATCCAATATGGGGCTGCCCGTATCATCAACTCACGCAGCTGTTGGTGCGGTGGTCGGAGTAGGACTCGCAAGAGGCTTCTCAGCAGTCAACTTTAAAATTCTCGGAAGAATCGTGCTTTACTGGGTGCTCACCGTTCCCATAGCCGCATTCACAAGTATAACCATTTTCAGCCTGCTTAAATGGGCTTTCATTTAGATAAAACAAGGAGAACATTATGCACTTTCGTCTTCCTTTCTTAGGCCTTATTGTAAACAAGAACCCCATGGACGGGCTGGTCAAACACTACGATAAAATCGCCGAGTGTATTCACATCATCAACGATTCCGTTGAATGCTATGTTGCCGGAAACGAGACCTGCCGCGAATTCACCGAACTGATCGAACAGATCGATACCGTTGAAGCACAGGCTGATAAAATCAAGCGCTCCATCCGCAACCACCTGCCGCATTCCATGTTCATGTCCGTGGATAAGGTTCTTTTCTTCAACTACACCCGCAGTCAGGACAACGTGCTGGACTACGCACAGGAAGCACTGCACTGGCTGGCTATCCGCAAAGTAGCCATCCCCGCAGAGTACCAGAAAGACCTTATCCTGCTGCTCTCCGAAGTAAACGACACAACAACCAGCCTCGGCCCCGCGCTCAAGGCCACCATTGCCCTGAACGACGGAAAATCCATTGACCGTGAAGGCACCAAGAACAAATTCCGCAAAGTGCGTAAGCACTACGCACGTTCCATGGAACTGCGCAAGGAACTCTCCAAACGTATCTACAATTCCGATATGGATTTCAAAGATATCTACCAGCTCACCCATTTCGTAGATTGCCTCAACGAAATGGCGCATCAGGCTGAAACCTGCGCCGACATGCTGCGGGCTATGATTTCCAGATAAGCACAATTCATATTCAGTAAAATAAAAGCCCCTCTCCGCAGAACCAGCGGAGAGGGGCTTTATCGTTGAAAAAGCAGAATCTATTAATGCACAATGGTTTTTGAAAAATAGTTAATCACGCCAACTCCGGACATAATAAGCACCATGCCCAGAACTGCCGGTAAATCCGGAGTCTGACCATAGAGAAAAACACCCACAAGTGTGACCATTATGATTCCCAGTCCGCACCAGATGGCATAAGCCACCCCTACGGGCATAGTCTTGAGGACAATGGAAAAAAAGTAGAAGGAAGCCATATAGCCGAGAACCACGATGCTGCTGGGGCCCACCTTGGTAAAGCCCTCACACGCCTTCAAAGCACTGGTAGCAATTACCTCGAATACAATTGCCACAACAAGATATATATAAGCAGCGGTCATTTTAATCCCCTATTTCTATCTGGGTTAAACAAGATATTTAATAGAGGCTTCATGCTTCTGAATCCGTAGCTTTGTCAATACCTTCCCGCACAGGGGAAGCCTTGTGTTATTTTTGCGAAGTCAAACAAGCGGAGATAAAAAAGCCATCGCGATATAAACCGCAATGGCTGTTTCAATACAAATATTCTCGAACGAAGCGGCGAAGACCCGTCTCCCCATCAACACAATTCAGTCCGCTTAATCTTCCCGCTGGAGGTCTTGGGCAGCTCGTCCCTAAATTCAATAGAACGCACGATCACTATGGGACCGAGCTCGCTTCGGACCTGCTCTTTCAATTCCCGGTGCAGTTCATCGGATTCCACAAAACCATGATTGAGGGTCACATAAGCCTTGGCAACCTGCCCCTTGATTTTGTCCACAACCCCGACCACAACGGCTTCCGCAACCTGCGGATGCTTGGTCAATGCGCATTCAACTTCAGCGGTTCCGATGCGGTGGCCTGAAATATTGAGAACATCGTCGGCACGGCCCTGAATCCAGAAATAACCATCTTCATCCTTGCGGGCCACATCCCCGGCATAGAACATACCCGGAATGCGCTTCCAGTAATGATCCATAACCTCCTGACGATCTCCGATCACATCGCTGAACATGGCAGGCCACGGTTTTTTGATAACCAGCAGCCCGCCCTTTCCATCCGGCACAGGGTTGCCTTCACCGTCCACCACATCGGCATCAATACCGGGCAGGGGCCGGGTTACGGAACCGGGCTTAAGTACGGATACAGGCATGGGGCTGATCATGATCATTCCGGTCTCGGTCTGCCACCATGTATCCAATACCGGACACTGGCTCTTGCCGATATTCTCATACAGCCAAAGCCATGCTTCGGTATTGAACGGTTCACCCACCGCGCCGAGAATACGCAGGGAAGAAAGGTCGTGCTGTTCCGGGTAACGGTGCCCGAAACGCATGAGGGTCCTGATTTGGGTGGGCGAGGTGTAGAAAATTGTGACCCCATACTTGGAGACGATATTCCAGAGGCGGTCGGCCTGCGGATAGAGGGAATGCCCCTCGTACATGACCGTAGTGGTCCCGGCCAAAAGCGGGCCGTAGACAAGATAACTATGCCCGGTAATCCAGCCCGGATCAGCGGAACACCAGAAAATATCTGTAGGCTTGAGATCAAAAACCCATTTGAAAGTCCGATGCACCCCGACCATGTAACCGCCGTGGGAATGGACCAGCCCCTTGGGTTTCCCGGTGGTGCCAGAAGTGTGCAGGATGAACAGGGGATCGTCCGCAGCCATGATTTCAGCCGGGGCATGGGGACGCTCATGACGCACGAGATCCTCGTACCAGCAGTCGCGGGCGGAATCCATGTTCACATCCACATTGGCCCGGTGAACCACAACTACAGACTCTAAAGCTTCCGCAGGGTCATCCAGCAGGGCACGGTCAACTTCCTCCTTGAGGCGGATAACCTGACCGTTGCGGTAAAAACCATCCACAGTAACCACAACTCGGGGATTGACCTCCCGAACCCGCTCACGCAAAAGCCGGGCTGAGAATCCGGAAAAAACCATGGAATGGACAGCCCCGATACGGGCACAGGCCAACATGGCGATGACGGTTTCAGGGAGCTGGGGCATGTACAGAACAACCCGGTCGCCCTTTCCTACGCCAAGCCCGCGCAGCCCATTGGCAAAACGGTTCACTGCCCGGTAAAGTTCGTAATAGGTATATTGGCGGGAATCACCCGGTTCGCCTTCCCAGATCAGGGCCAGACGGTTTTTGTTGACAGTCTCGATGTGACGGTCAAGGGCGTTGTAGACGATGTTGCAGCGCGCACCGCTGAACCAGCGGTAATTAGGGGCATCAGAAATATCACAGACCTGTTCCCACTTGGTGAACCAGTCCAGCTCTTCGGCGGCTTCCTCCCAATAGGAACAGAGATCGACCTCCGCCAGTTCCCGCGCAGCGCGCAGGTCCTGCGGATTAACCCCGGCCTCAATTAACATCTGAGGCAAGGGGCGGAAGACCCTTTCTTCATGCAGCAGGCTGTCCAGTGTTTCCTTATGATCCACTACGCCCTCCGTTCGTTAATCCAGCCAAAGACACCTCGAAATTTAAAACTTGCTTAACCCCAAGAACGGGTTGTCCGATTTTATATGTACGCCCCCGGCGCGGACAAAGCAGCCCATATTCGGCAAACGGTGCAGGTATATCGGTAAACGGCATAGTCATGATCACATCCCCAGAATCTGCTTGAGTTTGCTGATCCGCCTGCGGCTGATGGGCAGCTCAATCCTTGTACGCCCGGCAGTACGGAGCATGAAGTTACTACCCGGCAGGGATGCGATCTCGGTGACCATTTCCAGATTGACCAGATATTTGCGATGGACCCTGAAAAAGCGGTGCGGCCCCAGCCGCTCCTCAAGATTTTTCAATCTGTGGGAAGTGAGAAATTTCTGATTGGCGGTATGTACGTAGGAGTAATCTTCGTAGGCTTCCACAAAGATAATCTGAGTGTAGGGAATAAGTATCATGCGCCCGTCCTGGTTGACCGGAAGCTTTTCTATCTCCGGCTGACGGGTCTGGGAGAAATCCCATGCATTCTTAAGGGCGGAAAGAAATTTGTCCTGCTCATCTTCACCAAGGGAAAGCTGCAAAGTCTCTTCCCCGGTCTCCACTCCGGTGCCGGACTCCTTCCAATCCGAAGGTTCGGGAATCTCCCGGAAATGACTCTTAAATCGGGCAATGCGCTCCAGCGTCTTCTGCATGCGCTCTTCTTCCGGAGGCCAGATAAGGTAATCAACTGCCCCAAGCTCAAAGGCTTCGTAGGCTTTGGTCTCATCTCCGGCAATGAAGATCAGGCCGGGCTTATGCTTGCTGGCTCCGAGAGCCTGCGCCAACTCGGCACCGCTCATGCCTTCAGCAAATTCAAAACCCAGAAAAATAATCCCGTAGCCCACAGCCTTATGCAATTCCAAAGCTTCATCAGCACTGACTGTTTCACCAAGGACACGCACCAGCTTTACCCCGCTGAGAACCTCACGGATGGCGGAACGGACCTCGGCGTCCGGATGAAGAATCAGGGTTTTCAGGCTGGGCAACAGGATCTCCGGGAATTACAATTAATCCAATTATTCAAGGGATAGCTTGAAATCTGCCTGACTGCAAGTCTTCCGGCATGACAATATCTCTTTATCATACCTTTCGAGTGTGATAATTTGCCGCACAACAAAGAAATTATCTTTGCATGCTTAAAAGAGTTGACACAAACGAGAACTATTACTACTTTATGTGCGAGAGGTGCACATGAAAATAGGACAAAGAAGATCAAAACAAAGAGAACTCATCCTTGAGGAACTCAAGGGGCTGACCTGCCACCCCACCGCTGATGAGTTATACGAAAGAGTACGTAAAAGACTCCCTAATATCAGCCTTGGAACTGTTTACCGCAATCTTGAATTGATGGCGGACAACGGAGTCATCCTCAAAATAGAAACAAGCGGCAAGAACAGGTTTGACGGGACTGCAGAACCGCACCCGCACATCAGGTGCTTGCAGTGCGGCAAGGTTGACGATGTCATGAACGAAGCCCCCCCCCCTGAAATCAGCGAAACTGAAGCCAGAGGGTACGATGTAAAAGGATGCTCTATTGAGTACTTCGGATATTGCCCGGAGTGCCGGACAAAAGTACATTAATTTTTTTTAAATAACATCTTCATTTAATACCCGTACTTAAATATGGAGATGTTATTTTTTTGCCAAAAAACCCTGACAGCGGCGTTATTAACTGTTAAATACTACAGTGCCAATCTATTTAAATTCTATCTCAAAAAGTAGTCCAATAAGGAGATATCCATGTCCCAACTCAAAGGTTCCAGAACAGAAAAAAACATCCTGACCGCGTTTGCAGGCGAGTCACAGGCACGCAACCGTTACACCTACTTTGCTTCCAAAGCCAAGAAGGAAGGTTTTGTGCAGATTTCCAAAGTTTTCGAAGAAACCGCAAATCAGGAAAAAGAACACGCCAAAAGGCTGTTCAAACTCCTTGAAGGCGGCGAAGTGGAAGTTACCGCATCCTTCCCCGCAGGGGTAATCGGTTCCACCGTAGAAAACCTCAAAGAAGCAGCAGGCGGAGAAAGACATGAATGGGAAGAAATGTATCCCGAATTCGCCAAAATTGCTGAAGAAGAAGGATTCACCGCCATTGCCGCTGTTTTCCGCGCAATTGCTGTAGCCGAAGAATTTCACGAAAAAAGATATCTTGCCCTCGCCAAGAACATTGAAGACGGCAAAGTATTTAAAAAAGACACCGCTATTATCTGGCAGTGTCAGAACTGTGGATACACTCACGAAGGGGACAATGCTCTTCATAAATGCCCCGCATGTGACCATCCTCAGGCACATTTTCAAGTCGTCTGTGAGAACTGGTAGTCGATAACCTTAACCCGGTGGAGATTTAAAATGGCTGAATTGTACGAAGTTTATAAATGTGAAGCTTGCGGTAATATCACTATGGTTCTCCATGCCGGTCCCGGCAACCTCGCTTGCTGCGGATCTGACATGGTCCTCATGGCAGAAAATACTGTTGATGCTGCTAAAGAAAAACATGTCCCTGTCATCGAAAAAATCGATGGCGGCTACAAAGTCAAAGTCGGCGAAGTAGCCCACCCCATGGATGAAAAACACTGGATC
The DNA here is from genome assembly GCF_010470665.1 of Desulfovibrio sp. JC022. Taxonomy (NCBI): domain Bacteria; kingdom Pseudomonadati; phylum Thermodesulfobacteriota; class Desulfovibrionia; order Desulfovibrionales; family Desulfovibrionaceae; genus Desulfovibrio; species Desulfovibrio sp. JC022. The sequence continues at coordinate 162,601 of NZ_VOPZ01000008.1, forward strand.
GAATGGATTGAGCTGGTTTCCGGCAACAATCGCTACTTCAAACAGCTCAATCCCGGTGAAGCACCTGAAGCTGAATTCTGCGGCTGTAAATTCGATGATGGCCCGGTTACTGCCCGCGCATACTGTAACCTGCACGGCCTTTGGAAAGCATAGAAAGGTCGGGTCAATATGGCTGAACCAAAAGACATGTACCAGTGCCAGGTAAGCAATTGCGGGTACATATACAATCCAGACAAGGGGGACCGCAAAAGCAAAACCCCCAAAGGAACCGCTTTTGCCGACCTGCCCGAAGACTGGAAATGCCCGGTCTGCGGCGCAAGTAAAAAAGCTTTCAAGCCTCTTGGCTAACTTTTTTAATACGGAGATAGGAACATGAAATACGTATGTACTATTTGTGGATGGGTTTACGATCCTGCTGAAGGCGACCCGGACGGCGGCATCGCTCCCGGAACCAAATTCGAAGACATCCCTGAAGATTGGGAATGCCCGGTCTGCGGTGCTGGCAAGGATGATTTCGAGCCTGAAGAATAAGCTCGCATCACTTGCTGCATCCGCTCTTTACGGATGTGTTTAATGTGAAAATGACAACAGAAAGCCGGGCATGCCCGGCTTTCTGCGCATAAATAAATCAACAAATTATATTAGGAATATTCAAGTGAGACCTGTTGAAATTAAAGAAGGCGTACATTGGATCGGAGTAGTGGATTGGAACTGCCGTAACTTTCACGGCTATGCCCGTTCCGCTAACGGAACCACCTACAACGCTTTCTACATTGAAGATGAAAAGAAAGTGCTGGTAGATACTGTTTCCAAAGGATCTGAGAGTCAGTTTCTCTGCTCTCTTGCCCACCTGACCAAGCCTGAAGAAATTGATTACATCGTGGTCAACCATCTCGAACCAGACCACGCCGGTTGTCTCGAAAAAATGGTTGAACTTTGCAAACCCGAGAAAATCTTTGTTTCCGTCATGGGCGGCAAAAACATTGCCACTTTCTTTGACAGCAAGGACTGGCCCGTACACGTAGTAAAGCCCGGTGAAGAAGTTTCCATCGGTAAACGCACCCTGCGCTTTTACGAAACCCGCATGCTGCACTGGCCCGACAACATGTTCACCTATTGCCCCGAAGACAAACTGCTCTTCACCAGTGACGCATTCGGTCAGAACATTGCCGCCAGTGAACGCTGGGTTGATGAAATGAGCAAAGAAATGGTTGCTGATCACATGCAGCAGTACTACGCCAACATCATCACCCCTTACTCTTCCAAGGTTATCAAAACCCTCGAGACTTTTGCAGGCCTTAACCTTGATGTGGACATGATCTGCCCGGACCATGGCCTCATGTTCCGTGGTGATGACTGCGCATTCGCCCTTGAAAAATACATGGAATTCGCAAAACAGGAACCCAAGAACAAGGCAACCCTGTTTTACGATACCATGTGGAGCTCCACCGAACGCATGATCAGTGCAGTTGCTTCCGGCCTGGTGTCCGAAGGCATCTCTGTTAAAGTTATGTCCGTTAAGGCCAACCACCACAGTGACATCATGAGCGAAGTTTTCGACTCCGCCGCTGTTGTCATCGGCTCCCCGACCCACAATAACGGCATTCTGCCCGGTATGGCCGACGCCCTGACCTACGTTAAGGGTCTGCGCCCTCAAGGTAAAATTGGTGCCGCAGTAGGTTCTTTCGGCTGGTCCGGTGAGTGTGTAAAAATCCTCAATGAATGGCTTGAAAAAATGGGCTGCGATATCATCGAACCCCAGATCAAGGCCAAAAACCGTCCTAACCACGACACCCTCAAAGAGTGTTTCCAGCTCGGCGTTACCATTGCCGCTGCTATCAAGGCAAAGACCGCTAAATAATTATATCCCCGGACAGGCCTTTGTCTGTCCGGGGATTATCGTGTTTAAATAAAAACTAATTCACAAAGCCTTTCATTTTATGTTATCAAGAAGTTGAAAATGTAAAAATAGGAAGCTGTTACAATATTATCGATAATAGTTTTTTTTAGCGTCACCCTTATCAAGGAGGATCGCAAATGGCTGTCGGACGTAGGATCAAAAAAGAAGTCATGGCCGTACTGGCTGATGAGAACTGGGAAAACAGGTTTGAAGAATTAATGGAAAAATATTCCATGCAAAACCTTGTGGCCCCGCTTTTCGCATCCCTTTGTGCGACCACGGTAATGGTCCGCTGGCACGGTGTAACCTGTTTCGGCAAGGTCATCTCCCGTATGGTGGAGGAAGACACAGCCAAAGCTCGCGTTGTCATGCGCAGAATCATGTGGATGCTCAATGAAGAATCAGGAGGGTGTGCCTGGGGTGTTCCCGAAGCCATGGGAGAAATCTCTGCTGTAAACGACCTTATGGGTGCCGAATATGGAAAAATTCTGCTTAGCTACAGCCATGAGGACGAAGAAGGCCCGGAAAACTACCTTGAATTCCCCACCCTGCTCCGGGGTGCGGTCTGGGGAGTTGCCCGCATGGCGCAGGACCGCCCGCAGATTGCGGCGCAGGCTACGGATGATATGATCCGTTTTCTTTCCTACCCTGACCCGGTCATACAGGGAACCGCCTGTTGGGCTCTGGGTGGCTTGAAAGCGGCCAAGTCCGTTAAAAAGCTTGAAGCTTTGGCGGATAATGATACTGTTATAGAAATTTATAAAGACTCGTTATTGCAGTCTGTAACGGTGGGAAGGCTGGCACAGGAAGCTCTGGAAAGAATTTCCGTTTAAATCAACAACTTGAACAAGGAGAGGGATGATGGATGTTCTGATGCTGTCAAGGCTGCAATTTGCCATGGCAACAATGTTCCACTTCATTTTCGTACCGCTCACACTGGGGCTTTCCGTCATGGTTGCCATTATGGAAACCATGTATGTGCGCACTAAAAAAGACATTTACCTGCGCATGACCAAATTCTGGGGAAAGCTGTTCGTCATTAACTTTGTTCTCGGAATCGTGACCGGAATCACACTTGAATTCCAGTTCGGTACCAACTGGTCCCGCTATTCCGAATACGTGGGTGATATTTTCGGTTCGCTGCTGGCGATTGAAGCCACAGTGGCCTTCTTTATGGAATCAACATTTCTCGCTGCCTGGATTTTCGGCTGGAAAAAACTTTCCCCCAAAATGCACGCAGCCTGTATCTGGATTGTTGCGATCGCTTCCAATATTTCCGCGATCTGGATTATCCTTGCCAACGGCTGGATGCAAAATCCTGTAGGCTACGTAATCAGAAACGGCCGCGCGGAACTGGACAACTTCACAGAAGTTATCACCAACCCCTTTGCATGGGGCCAGTTCCTGCACAACGGCTTTGCCGCTTTCATGGTTGCCAGCTTCTTTGTCATGGGTATCAGTGCCTATCACCTGCTGCGTAAAAACGAAGTTGAATTCTTCAGCAAGTCTTTCAAAATGGGCTTGATCGTAGCATTCATCTTTTCCATTCTTGTTGCTGCGCAGGGTCACCACCATGCCCAGACTGTAGCCAAGATGCAGCCTGAAAAGCTCGCTGCCATGGAAGCCCTCTGGGATACCCATGAAGACGGCGCTCCCATGTACCTGTTGGCAATGCCCGACGAAAAGAATGAGAAAAACTCCATTGAATTCCTCGGACTGCCCGGCGCACTCAGCTTCCTTGCTTTCAACGATTTTGATGCTCCGGTAAAGGGCCTCAAAGAATGGCCCAAGGAAGACCGTCCTCCTGTGACAATTACTTTCCTTGCCTTCCGCATCATGGTCGGACTGGGAACCCTCTTCCCGCTGCTGTGCATCTGGGGCTGGATGAAACGCAAAGACCTGCTTGAAAATAAGCTTTACCTGCGCCTCATGCTTTACGCAATTCCTCTGCCATACATCGCCATCTGGGCCGGCTGGGCAGTTGCAGAAGTAGGTCGCCAGCCATGGATCGTCTACGGCATAATGAAGACCAGCGATGCGGTTTCGCCCATTGCCACAAGTCAGGTAGCATTTTCTTTTATCGCCCTGACCTCTCTGTACACTCTTCTGGGAGCGTGTGAGATATATCTCCTGGCGAGATTTGCCCGCAGAGGCCCTGAACCCACCAAGCCTTAAGAAGCTGTAAGACAAGGAGATTACTATGTTAGAAACCATATGGTTCTTGTTATGGGGCTTACTCTGGGCCATCTATTTCATGCTCGACGGGTATGATCTGGGTCTGGGGTCCATGATGCCCTTTCTGGCCAAGGACGAAAAAGACAGAAAAGCAATTTATAAATCCATAGGCCCCTTCTGGGACGGTAACGAAGTATGGCTCATCACCGCCGGTGGTGTAACTTTTGCCGCATTCCCCAAGGCATATGCGGTAATGTTCAGCGGTCTTTATACCGCACTCATGCTGCTGCTCATCGCCCTGATCATCCGCGGTGTATCCTTTGAATTCAGAGGACTGGTTGAAAGCGAATGGTCCCGCAAATTATGGGATAAAGCCATGGTTGTAAGCAGCTTCCTGCCCGGACTGCTCCTCGGCGTTGCCTTTGCCAACATCTTCATGGGTATCCCCATCGATGAAAACGGCGTATTTCAGGGCAACCTGTTTACCCTGCTCAACCCTTACGGTCTCGGCGGCGGTATTCTTTTTGTTCTGCTTTTCGCCCAGCACGGTTGCCTCTGGCTTGCAGTGCGTACTGAAGGTGAACTCAATGAACGTGCCGGCAACCTTGCTGCAACCATCTGGCCGATTCTGGCGGCAGTTTATATTGCCTTCCTGGCCCTTACCGGGGTATACACTCAGCTGCTCAGCAATTACTTGGCCTACCCGGCCCTGATGCTGATCCTGTTGATCCCGATCTTTGCAATCGTCAAGGTTCGCACCCTTATCGCAGCACGCAAGTGGTGGAAAGCATGGGCCTGCTCTGCTGTCCTTATTGTATCCACCACCATGTTCGGTATAATTGGACTATTCCCGGCCCTGCTGCCTTCCAGCATCAATCCGGCATATTCCATCACCATCCAGAATGCTGCATCAAGTCAGCTGACCCTGAAGATCATGCTGACGGTTGCACTTATCATGGTCCCCATCGTCATCGGTTACCAGTTCTGGATGCATAAAGTATTTGCAACCAAGATCACCGACGAAGATCTGGGCTACTAGCAAACTGAATCCAATTACGGAGAACAACTGAAATGTCTAACAAGGTTCTTGAAAAAGCACTTAACGAACAGCTCAACGCTGAAATGTACTCTGCATACCTTTACCTTTCCATGTCCGCCTACTTCAGCGACATCGGACTGGACGGCTTTGCCACTTGGATGCGGGTACAGGCCAAGGAAGAGCAATTCCACGCCATGAAGTTCTACGATTACATCAATGAACGCGGCGGCCGTGTACTCCTCACTGCCATCGAAGCTCCCAAAACCGAATGGGATTCCCCGCTGGCATGCATTGAGGCTGTGCTTGAGCACGAGAAGCATGTTACTTCACTGATCAACAATCTCGTAAACCTCGCAATCGACGAAAGAGATCACGCTACCAACATCTTCCTGCAATGGTTCGTAACCGAGCAGGTTGAAGAAGAAGACAGCGTGAACGCAGTACTGAACAAGCTACGCCTGCTCAACGGAGAAGGCAACGGCATGTTCATCCTTGATAAGGAACTTAGCACCCGCGTATTTAACGCACCCGCTGAGTAATCCCTGTTTCTGCACAGACTCTAAACGGCCTTACCCCCGATTCAATTTGAGGGTAAGGCCGTTTTTTTATGCCTTTAATCATTCTCATTTATTTTGTTGGAAAAATCAGCCAATATACACGCGCTAATAAACATACAATCCTCACGCATAATGCAAGAACACAAGTCCACATATATAAAGATACTGCTCCTTACCCTATTGTTCATGGTAAGCGCGTGCGTCCAGACAACGGGCGAGAGCGAAACTAAAGCAGTGAGTGGCTGTCTTGATCTCAGCGAATGGAATTTCGAGAAACAAGGGCCTGCCGCACTTGACGGGGAATGGGAATTTATTACTGGCGAATCTGATTACAAGAACGCATCTCCAAAAGATTTTTTCTCCATCCCCTCTTTATGGAAAGGCGAAACAACACAGGGCAGCCCTGTCCACAGCAAAGGAAAAGCTCTATACCGCCTGAAATTAAAACTTAGCCCTGAATCAATTGCAGATTCGTTCTATATTTCAGGGGTACTTTCGGTGTGCAATGTGCTGGTAAACGGAAAACAGGTCGGTTCATCCGGGACAGTCGGTTCTGATGTCCAATCTGAAAAACCCGAAAAACATCTTATCACCCCGTCATTTGCTCACGACAACGGAATTGTAGATATCGCCATTGAAGTATCAAACTTTCACAACAAGGAAGGTGGCATCAATTCCAGCATACTTTTCGGCAGCCATGAACAGATTGAAGACCTGATCAATTACCGGCGCATTTCAGGAGCCATTATCGGCGGCGCATTGCTGATCATGGGCATTTTCCATCTTGTAATTTTCAGCATGCGTAGGGCCAGCCGGGAAAATCTTTACTTCGGCGGATTCTGCTTTGTCTGGTGCATTGCCACGATTTTTAATCCGCCCTCAGGCTTTCTGGCCGAAGAGATTCTATCCTTAGACTGGAGCTGGTATATAAAAATATGTCTGCTGCCCACCGGGCTGGCCATTCCCCTTTTGCTGGTCTTTTATAACTCAATTTTCCCCCAGAAATACGGAAAACAAATCTGCTGGTTGTACTCATCAATCGGCGGAATCTATTGTGTTTACACTCTCATCACCCCGCCGGGGGCATATTCCGCAGCTGCTTTCGCCTACTTCCTGATTACCCGGACGGCGTACATTTACCTGATTGCATCTTTCCTGAATGACCTGCGCAGAAAAAGAAAAGGGGCAATCTATCTCGCTCCGGGATATCTGGCTCTTTTTTTGGCAGAATTCGATGAAATCCTCTTTGACCTGAATATTTTCGGATCGGCTGACTTCACGCCCTACGGCACTTTTATCTTCATCCTCTCATATTCCCTGCTCATGTCGGCCCGCTTTGCAGAGACCTTGTCCCGCTATGAACTGGTCAGCGAAGAATTGGAGGTTCACAAGAAAAAAGAACAGAATCATAAAATGGTCCAGCAACACCTTTCCAGAAAGCTCGACTCGCTGGAGAAAGAAACCATCGCCGTCAACCGCGAGCTGACCAATGTGCTTGCCCGAAAAACGGAAGAAAAAAAGCCGGACAAGCGTGATCTGGCTGTCCGGCTAATGAATGAATCCCTTGAATGCTGGGAAAAATGTACAGGCAAAAGCAAAGCCGATCTGGCTTCGGAGTCAGGAATCTGGAATATCTACTTTGAGAAAGACGGATACGCCCGGACCCAGACCCTTGACCGCTATCTGAGCATAGAGACCCTGCCCGAACGCCCGCGCTTGAAAAACATCTATGCTACTGCGGAATTCGTCATCAGCAATTGTTCGCAGAAGGCTGAATCAACCGCCCAGCTTGAAAAAAATCTCAATCAGCTAAAAAAGATGTCGTGACCGAAAATTTCCGATCACGACATCTAATCACAATCCTTAAATTAACTATTTCATCCGCTTATCCTGCGAACACAAATCCCCAACAAAGCGACGAAAAACAATCCGCAAAGCTCCATAGACATTCCACCCTGTGGGTTCATTACACATCCGGTACTGCCACCGGAAGATCCGCTTGATCCACCAGATGAAACCGTTCCGGGAACCACAGGATCAAGAATCACACCGGGTGTGTCATCAAGATCGTAGTCGCCGTTATCTTTCACTGAATAATTAATTGTGTAAGTCCGCGCGCCCACGAGGATCGTCTTCGGGTCAATATACTGCCCGCTGTTGCCTTCATCGGTGATCCAGAAATAACCTTCTTCAGAAGGATTCTTGCCGGAGCTGTAGGTAAAGCTCTTGGATTCTTTATTGGGAAAAAGTTTGAAAAGAGCGACTTCTTCAGCCTTGCGCTCACCAAGGCTTGAGCTGTTGAAACAGAAATACGCGACTTTCCCGGCTGTTACTGAGGCTGTAAATTCATAGACATTTGCCCCGAGCATAGAGTTCATGCCCGGTGTCTGGTGCTCATCCTTGATTTCCGCTGCGGTCTTCACCTTTTTAGTTACCGAAGTCACGATTGCTCTGGTGCCTGTGGGCTGTGTTGTAACAGGGCTTACAGTTTTGTCTGCGCATATATCAGGACCGCTAATATTGCTCGTTTTAAAAAGGTATGCAGCTCTATGTCTTCCATACTTCAAAAAATCGGGGACAGCTAAATCTCCCCCTGCAACACAATAATCTCCTTGAATGGCTACAGCGCAATCAACTTTAGATCCCGGCTCGGTCTCTACATCTGAAATCCTTTTGACTATACCCCAAGTACCTATATCAGATTGACTTTTGGAAAACAGATAAGCTCCATTACCTGATCCAATAAGAGCAAGATCTCCTGAAAGAGAAACATCGTGACCAAATTCGTCATCTGCATAGGAATAAAGAGTTCCATCATTCAACACGGGCTTAAACTTTTTCACTATTCCCCATTGATCCGCCCCTCCTTTATCTTTGGAATAAACATAGGCAGCACCCTCAACTGTATAACCTCGAGAGCCAACCAAAAGCAGATCTCCTGAAGTAGAAAGACTATAACCGAAGCGTAAATTTTTCGTAGTATCACTACTACCGTCGTCATTTTGAGCATGAATCTTTCTTTCTGTTTTCCAATCCTTGTCTATCTCTGCATCTCTGGAGTAAATATATACACATCCGGCCCTTATCTTCTCCCAGCCTATTCTTTTACCTGAGGCACCTACGATAATTTTCCTATCGACTATAGCTAATGATTCTGCAAACCTCAGGCTGTCCTGAGCCTCCAAGAGGCCATCCTCATTCTGCGGCATTAATGTTTGATGATGCTTCCATTGCCCTTGATTCTCCTGATCAGGTAAATAGACCTCAGCTCTTCCCGAATTTTCACGTCCTGCATAATCATGACTGCTTTGACCTATAACCATAAGATCGTCACAAAGGACTACACTGTTACCGAATTCTCCACCATGCTCCGATAACTGTGGAACAATCTTCTGAACAAATCCCCAATTATTATTGCCCCCAATATTCCTCCCAAATACATACGCGGCCCCAGCACGCCTATCCAAATCAGAGTTAAGTCCCTTAGCAGTTATGACCAAATAATTATTTGATATAGCAACAGCACTGCCCAAAGACATCTCCCAAGGATTACTCTCTTCCGAAGCTAAAACAATTCTCTTCAGGAATCCCCATTTTCCCGTTCCGCCTCTATCCTTTAAATAAAGGTATACGGCTCCGGCTCTTGGGACAGCTCCTGAATCCTCAAATGGAGCGCAGATTGCTAACGTATCATTATTAATTGCAATCCTTTCCCCAAACTGAGAATCAGCCGCCAAAGCTGAATTAGATTGTATTTTTTGAATCAACTCTACCGGGGGAGAAGCCACAGAAACGACAGGACTTGCGATCAATCCTAAAAGCAACAAAGAAAAAGCCATCTCTTTTAGGGCACGTTTTCTGCCTACTCCACGTACAATGATCCCCAGCAAACCGACCACAAACAGCATGCAAAGCTCCACAGAGAATCCCGCCTGCGGATTCAGCACACACCCGGTACCGCCCGATCCACCGGAAGTCCCCGGAACGACCGGGTCGTTAATCACCCCCGGGGTATCATCGAGATCGTAGTCACCGTTATCTTTTACGGAGTAGTTAACCGTGTAAGTCCGCGCGCCCTCAAGAATCATCTTCGGGTCGATATACTGCCCGCTGTTGCCTTCATCGGTTATCCAGAAGTAACCTTCTTCCGAAGGATTCTTACCGGAACTGTAGGTAAAGCTCTTGGATTCCTTATCCGGGAAGAGCTTGAAGAGGGAAACATCCCCTGCTGCGCGCTCACCGAGACTGGAACTGTTAAAACAAAAGTAGGCTACTTTCCCGGCAGTAACGGTGGCGGTAAATTCATAGACATTAGCACCGAGCATGGAATTCATACCCGGGGTCTGGTGCTCTTTTTTGACCTCTGCTGTTGTCTTCACTTGTTTTGCAACCGAAGTCACGGTCGCACTGGTACCTGAAGGCTGTGTTGCTGTAGGGCTGACTGTTTTGTCAGTGCAGCTGTCAGGGCTGACTATGTTGGAAGCTTTAAAAATATATGCCGCTCCGGCATTATTGAAAGTCTCTTCTGTTTTGGATTTTGTGCTGACGACACTGTAATCTCCGTGGATGGATACAGCTGTAGCCAGCTTGGAATCCGGCTCAGTCTCGCTATCGTTTATAATTTTTACAATTCCCCAAGAGCCGACATCGGATTGACTTTTTGAGAACAGGTATGCTCCGCGATCTGAAGCCACTAAGGCCAGATCTCCGGAAATAGACAATTCCTTACCAAAAAAGGAACCTTCATAAGTATACTGAGTTCCGTCCCCGCGCACTGCGGTCAGTTTCTTTACTATGCCCCATTGATCAGCCCCGTTCTTATCCTTGGAAAAGATATAGGCAGACCCTACATAGTTATCACTGCCTACGGGCGTACGCGCTGCCCCTACGAGGAGAAGATCAGCGGAAAAATCAACATCGTACCCGAAATACATTCCCGCCAGAACATCAGATTCGCCATTATCCTTTCGAGCTGTAAGTTTCTTGACAATCCCCCATCCGCCAGCACCGACATTCCTGCTAAAAACATAAACCGCCCCGGCCTCGACCTTTCCGCCAGCTTCCTTGCCCCGGCCGCCGACAGCAATCAAATCTCCCGAAACGTCAACAGAAGAACCGAACTGCAAGGAAGCTTCCCTTTCTACGACCCCATTTTCATCTTGGGCAACAAGTGTCTTGTCGAGCTTCCATTGTCCGGGATTATCCGGGTCAGGCTCATAAACATAGGCACTTCCCACATCCGCTATTGTGGCAACCTCCAATAATCTACAGCCAATAACTATTGTATCTCCACAAACAGCAACGCTGTTCCCGAACTGACCCCAACTGGCAGGAGTCACAGGATTGATAACCTGCATAAGTCCCCATTCATCGTCACCACCCTTATTCCTGCCGAGAATATAAACTCTTCCTGCATTGGTGGTGCCGTCATAATCTTCAGCCATGGCGGAGATAATCAGATAGTTACCGGATAAAGCCATAGCCATGCCGAAATTGGTACTCGCTTCCGTAATCCCGAGATCAGCAGCTGTGATTTTCTTGAAAAATCCCCAAGTACCTGCTCCCCCGGAATCCTTGTAATAAATATAAACAGCACCTCTGGCAGTCTCCCCGGCAATATCTTCGCCTATAGCCGAAACGACAAGAGTGTCATTGCTAATAACGGACATACGCCCATAGTTGGCATTAGCTTTGAGCGACCCCGGATCGTGATCAGCGGCAGTAATCTTTTTAAGCAATTCCACCGAAGGGGCTGCAGGGCAAAAGGCGGGACACAAAATCACCCCCAAAAAAATCAGGGAAAGAATCAGCTTTTTCACAACGGGACTCCTGACAGACAAATTTAAACTTTGGTAAACAGACCTGTTCGAAAACAGCCTCCGCACTTAAAACTACAATTTTACCAAATCCTTCAGGCTTGTAATTTGTCAAAAGATTTCCACGTGAATTCCCGTGAAAAAACAAATAAACGGCTTATTTATCAATACCTTATCTAAAAACGCACAAAGCCCCTGAAGCAGAACTTCAGGGGCTTTGTGGATCAGATCATTAAGAATTATTAATCAGCTTAATATTGGAATTTTACCGAAGATTGAGAGGCGGCAGCAAAAAATTCCGAAGCCTGATTCTGGTAGGCACGAATTCCCGCCATGTGTCTTGCAGAAGGACCTTGCTGCTGTTCTTTCTGTTCAGATTCATCAGTTTTTTCAGCGTTGATCCCAGCCAGCTTTTCGGCCTGCAGTTCTTCTTCCTCAGAAACAACTCCGTCTTTATTCAGATCCTTTTCTTCTTCATCTTCTTCCTTGCGGAAAAAATTCTTTTCGAACTCAGACAAAGCCTCGGAGAATAAACTTCCATCCCCCTGCTCCTCTGGCTGTTGCTCTTCACCTACTACAGAGTCTATGTCAGCCTGCGAGACTTTCCCGTCTCCGTCTGAATCAAGCATGTTGAATGTATCTTCATCCAGACCGCTCTCTTCAAAGCCGACCATCTGCTGAGCTGCAGGATTAGGGGCCTTGGCGGCAACTTCTTCCGCCTGCTGCATCTGGACATCCAGCTTGCCAAGCTCACCTTTTTCCTTTTGCAGCTTATCAAGAACAGCCTGAACTTCAGAAGGAGAAACCTGACCATTGCCATCAGCATCAAGCTTGGAGAACTTCTCCTTGGTCAGCCCTGACTCATCAAAGCTAAGGACGCCATTGCTATCCTTATCTTTGGAAATCATTAAGGAATCAAGAAAATCACCCTGCTGTCTTTGCTCTGAAATTCTTGATTCATCGGGAGCGTAGCCCGCACTCAGCTGCGAACTTTCAGGACCGTCAATTCCTGAAATACTCATCTAAATACTCCTGGTTAATCCGCACTTAACGGACGGTAATAATTGCCTGACAGAAAACATTAAGAAAACTAAAGCAATTATCATTCCAGCACTCAGAACCATAACCAGCACCAATCGCAGAGTTTTTCAGGAACAACGTCAGTACTTCCTTCTCAATACATTAGAAACCTGTAGTACAGGGATGCTACCCCCTCCGTTGTGTCGTTTGTTAATCTGCTCCAATCAACACAACAAAACAGGAGACAGACAATGGCTAAAAAAATTCTGATGATCGTTGGCGACTTTGTGGAAGACTACGAAGTGATGGTTCCCTTTCAGGCCCTGCAAGCCATGGGCTTTAATGTAGATGCTGTCTGCCCGGAAAAGAAAGCCGGAGAACAGGTCGCCACGGCAGTGCATGACTTTGAAGCCCAGCAGACCTATCTTGAACGGCCCGGACACAACTTCACTCTCAATGCCGACTTTGACAGCGTGAATACAGGGGATTATGCTGCTTTGGTGATTCCCGGCGGCAGAGCTCCGGAATACCTGCGCCTTAACGAAAAAGTGCTCGATATGGTTCGAGATTTTTCCGACCGCCCCATTGCAGCAGTCTGTCACGGACCACAGCTCCTTGTTGCAACCGGAATACTCAAAGGTAAAAAAGTATCCGCCTACCCGGCCTGCGCTCCCGAAGTGCGTCTCGCCGGAGGGGAGTATGTTGAAATTGGACTTGATGATGCCATTTGCGATGGCAATCTCATAACCGCTCCCGCATGGCCGGCCCACCCTAAATGGCTGCGCCTGCTGGTTGACCGGATCGGTTAATCCCTTCATCCAAGCGATGCACAAAAGGGGGGAGCAAACGAACACAAGAGGTAGAGCAATGTGCGAATTATATGCTTCCACCCCGCCGCCTGAATATGAACAAGTAACCAAATCCATAAGAATTAACGGTGCAGTGACCAGCATTCGGCTGGAGCAACGATTCTGGAATATATTAGATGAACTTGCAGTAGAAGAAGAAACCAGTACCGGTAAATTCATTTCATCACTTCACAACGAAGCGTACAGCCTGAACGGAGAGATCTCCAACTTCGCGTCCCTGCTACGGGTTGCTTGCACAACATATCTAGTCAACAAAGCTGCATAATAGCCCTTCATAACAATGAAAAAGCCCGCTTGAAGATTACTTCAAGCGGGCTTTTTTCGCATCCACATTGACACGTTTTTTTAATCCGTATACACCAAACACATATCGAAACATAATAATACCGCAACAACCGCTGACCAAACCGTAAACTTGAGGTAGCTATGAACAAGTTCTTCTCCGCTCTATTGTCCCTGCTCATCACCCTCTGCATCTCACTGCCAGCCTTTGCAGGAACACGGGTTATCACCGATATGGCCGGAAGAACGGTAGAGATTCCAGATAAAGTGGACCGGGTGATCTGTTCCGGTCCCGGTTGCCTGCGCTACCTGACCTATATTCAAGGACAGGATATGATCGTCGGTGTGGACTCCATCGAACACCGCAAGACCAGATTCGACGCCCGCCCCTACGCTATCGCCAATCCGCAATTCAAAAAGATGCCCCTGATCGGTGAATTCCGGGGACATGATAACCCGGAACTGATTCTCGGACTTGAGCCGCAGCCGCAGGTTATCTTCAAAACGTACAAAGATATGGGTTACGACCCGGACGAGCTTCAGGCCAAGACAGGTATCCCTGTCGTCTGTCTTTCATATGCCAGTCTGGCAGCCAAACGCGAGGCCATCTACAAATCTCTGCAACTCATGGGCGAAGTCATCGGCAAGCAGGAACGGGCCAAGGAAGTATGTGAGTTCATGGAAAGCAAGATTACTGACTTGAAGTCCAGAACCGCAGACATCCCCAAAGACAAACGCAGAAATTGCTACGTGGGAGGTATTGCTAAGAAAGGACCGCACGGCTTCCAGTCAACCGAACCCGCCTATCCGCCCTTCCGTTTTGTGAATGCTTTAAACGTGGCCTGCCCGCCCAAGGGTAAAGGCAAGCCTTTGCAGCATGCCACTGTTTCCAAAGAACAGATTGTGGCCTGGAACCCGGAAATCCTCTTTGTAGATATTTCCACCTCACAGCTGGGAGAAAATGCAGGAGCCATCCATGAAATCAAGACCGACCCGGCTTACCAGTCCCTTGATGCGGTAACTTCAGACAAGGTTTACACTGTACTGCCCTACAACTGGTATTCCCGAAACTACGGCTCCATCATTGCAGATGCCTACTATGTAGGTAAGGTGCTCTACCCGGAAAGGTTCGAAGATATCGATCCTGCCGCTGAGGCTGACGATATCTACAACTTCATGGTTGGCGCGCCGGTTTTAGCGACCATGACCAAAGCCTTCAGCGTAAAAGGTTTTGAAAAGCTGGAGCTGAACTAGGCCATGCATTTTGACGACGGGCAGATACCCGCTGAATATTCACGGCATATCAGGCAGAAGACGTTCTTTATCGCCGCAGGGCTGCTGTTGGCCGGAGCCATGCTGGTTACCTCCATCGGCATGGGGCCGGTCTCTATCTCCGCCCCTGAAGCCCTGCTGACCCTGCTGGGAGATACTGTTTCCAAACGGTTCGACCTGATCATCTGGAACATCAGGCTTCCGCAAGCCCTGACAGCTCTTGCGGCCGGGGCCGGGCTATCCGTGGCCGGGGCAGTCATGCAGGCTATCCTGCGCAATCCGCTGGGTTCACCTTTTACGCTGGGCATTTCCCATGCTGCCGCCTTCGGGGCCGCTGTATCGGTCATGCTGCTGGACCTCGGCACCATGGCCAGCTCCAATGTAGGGGCGGTGACTATCAACTCCCCTTACCTGACCACCATGGTTGCCTTCGGATTCAGCCTCGTCGCCACCTTCGCTATTATCGCGATTTCGCGCACCCGGCGGGCCACGCCGGAGGTTATGGTCCTGACCGGGGTAGCCCTTGGCGCGCTTTTCACTGCGGGAACCATGTTCCTGCAATATTTCGCCGATGATGTGCAGCTGGCGGCTATGGTCTTCTGGACCTTCGGGGACGTGGCCCGCGCAACATGGACCGAACTGGGAATAATCAGCGCGGTGACAGTCATCGCCTACATCTGGTTCACCGCCAACCGCTGGAATTTCAATGCCATTGAAGCCGGAGACGAAACAGCCAAAGGGTTAGGCGTCAAAGTTGAAAGGGTCCGCTTAACCGGGATGCTGCTGGCCTCACTGGTTACGGCGGTCATTGTTTCATTTCTCGGCATTATCGGATTTGTGGGGCTGGTCTGTCCGCACATGGTCCGGCGCATAATCGGGGATGATTACCGCTTCCTGCTCCCGGCCTCCTGCATTGTAGGGGCAGTGTTGCTGCTTGCTGCGGACACTGCGGCGAGGCTCATGCTGGCACCCAACGTACTGCCCGTCTCGGTACTGACTGCGTTTCTCGGTGCCCCGGTTTTCATCTGGCTGATCATCAGGGGGAGCAAATGAACATCAAGGTAAACGGTATAAATTTCAGCTACAACAACACCCCCGTTCTTGAAGGGGTCGATTTTCAAGTAGAGCAAGGCGAACTGCTGGCAATCCTCGGCCCCAACGGAGCAGGCAAAACAACCCTGCTCAAGTGCATGAACGCTATCCACAGGCCGGAAGGCGGATCGGTACTGGTCAAGGACAAGGATGTATTTAAGCTCGCTTCAGACGACATCGCCCGTTTGATAGGCTATGTGCCGCAACGGGTGGAGCCTGCCCGCTTAACAGTCTTTGATGCCGTGCTCATGGGCCGCAAACCGCACATCAAGTGGCGGGTCCGCGACCATGATATTTGTATTGTAGATGCGGCCCTGAAACGGCTTTCCCTGAACCATCTTTCCCTGCGCTACATCGATCTGCTCAGCGGCGGGGAACTTCAAAAAGTCAGCATCGCCCGCGCCCTTGTGCAGGAACCGGAAGTGCTTTTGCTGGACGAACCGACCAGCTCCCTTGATCTCAAAAACCAGCTGGAAATCCTGCGTACAGTCCGTGCAGTAGTCAAAGGACATAAAGTTTCAGCGATCATGACCATGCATGACCTGAACACGGCTCTGCGTTATGCGGACAAGTTCATCTTTCTCAAGAACGGCACGGTTTGCGGTTGCGGCGGTAAGGACTCTGTCAGCCCGGAAATAATCGAGCAGGTTTACGGCGTGGAAGTGGAAATCGAAATGCGCAAGGGCTGTCCGGTTATTCATCCAGTGGAAGACCTTGAAGCACTGGATTACGAGCACGAACACTCTCATGGGCACATCCACACTCATCAGACTGCACAATAAAAATTAAAACTAATAAAAGGTTTTGGGATTCTTAAACCCTTTTGCAAAAGGGTTTAAGCCCTCGGAGAGCCGCCGGAGGCATACAATGACTACTTATTTTTCTAAAGACCAAATAAAACGCACCATTGAATTTCACGGTCACCAGTGCCCCGGCCTTGCCATCGGCATCCGTGCGGCAGAACTCTGCTTGCGTGAACTGGGACACCATGATGATTCCCCCATTGTCGCCATCTGCGAAACAGACATGTGCGGAGTGGACGCCATCCAGTTCCTGACCGGATGTTCCGTGGGTAAAGGCAACCTCATCCTTAAAGATCACGGTAAAATGGCCTTTACTTTTTACCGCCGCAAAGACGGCAAGGGAATCCGGGCCATGCTTAATCCTGATTTTATCGGAGAATTGCGGGCAGACATGGGCCGACTCATGGGGCTTGCTGAACCTACCGCCGAAGAAAAAGAGCAATGCACACAGGTCCGTGCGGAATGCGAAAAACAATATTACGCAGCCAAACTTGCAGACATGTTCATCAAACAGGAACCGCAGATTAAAATGCCCCGCCCTGCGGCAATACTGCAATCGCTTACCTGTGAAAATTGCGGGGAGATACACATGGAATCGCGCTCCCGGAGATTTGCAGGACGTACCTTGTGTTTGACCTGTTTCGAAAAGGTTGAACAGAAAATGTAATAAAAACCGGGCTTCCGTCATAACGACAGAAGCCCGGTTTCTTTCTAAGCTGTAATCCTAACGATTAAGCTGGAGTCTTAACCTTGTAGAACATGGTATAAAGCACCGGAACGACAAGCAGGGTCAGCACAGTGGCAAAGGCCAGACCGGCCATAATGGTTACTGCCATGGCTGAGAAGAAAGCATCAGTCACCAGCGGAAGCATACCGAGAATGGTGGTCCCGGCAGCCATGGCAACCGGGCGGATACGACTGAGAGCTGAATCCACAACCGCGCGATACGGTTCCTTGCCTTCTGCAAGTTCAATATTGATCTGATCCAGCAGCACAATAGCATTCTTGATCAACATCCCTGAAAGGGAAAGAAATCCCAGCAGAGCCATAAACCCGAAAGGTTCCCCGGTCGTGAGCAGACCGCAACTGACCCCGATGATGGACAGGGGCACGGTCAGCCAGATAATGGCCGGGATTCGCAGGTTGTTGAAAAGCATTACAGTTGCAAGGATCATAATCAGAAACGGCCCGCCAAGGCTGGCTGCAAGGCTGGTCTGAGCATCCCTTGAATCCTCATACTCACCGCCCCACTCCATGGTATACCCGGCAGGAATTTTCATGTTCTCTATTTGAGGTCGCAATTCATTAAAAAGAACCGAAGGCAATCCCACAATGGGTTCGCAGGATGCAGTTATAGTCAGCATGCGGTTACGGGTCTGCAACTTGCCTGATTCAATTTTGGTTTCAAACCCTGAAACAACCTCTTCCACCGGGATCATACGTCCGGCAACCGGACTGAAGATCTGCACGTCCCCGATCTGGTTCACGTCCAATCGTTCCTTAGCGGGAGGACGGGCCACGATGGGCAGGAGCTTGTCTCCTTCACGGTAGACCCCGATGTTGGTTCCGGTAAAAAACATGTTCATAGCCTTGGCAAGATCCGGGCGAGAAATCCCCGCTCTCTTTGCCTGCGCTTCCATGATAACCGGGCTGAGAACTTTCACATCCTGCCGCCAGTCATCGCGGATGGACTCAGCATGTCCGGTACTAAGCATTATGCCTTGTGCTTCACGGGAAAGGCGGCGCAGCTCTTTGGTATCTGGCCCGCTGAAACGGACTTCAATGGAAGCCGCACGTCCGGGACCAAGCTTGAATTTTTTAACCTTAGCTTCCGCATCAGGATAATTAGCGTTCACATATTTTTTATAGCGAGACATGACCTCACCGGTAGTCTCGTAATCCTTCACTTCAACCAGCAGCAAGCCGTAGGATGATGCGGTCTTTTCCGGAGAATAGGTAAGGATAAAACGAGGAGCCCCCTGCCCGGTAAAAGTAGACACATTCTTGACCTGCTCATCTTTTAGAATCACTCCGGCAAGTTCATTCACATCATCAGCCGTAGCTCGGATGTCGGCTCCTTGTGGAAGCCAGTAGTGAATATAAAAACGGGGCTGAGTAGAATCCGGGAAAAAACTCTGCTTTACAAATCCGAACCCGTAAATCGACCCAGCCAACATAATCACCAGAGTTGTCATGGTTAGAACCCTATGACGCAAACAGAATTCAAGAATACCACGATAGAGACGGAAAATGATTCCCCCGTAAGGATCTCCCTCTTCGCTGATCTTGGGGCGCAGGAACATCTCGCAAAGCAGCGGAGTCACGGTCACAGCGGTAATCCAACTCATCATCAACGAGATGAACAGGACAATGAACAGGGAACGACAAAATTCACCAACCTTATCCGGGCTGAAACCAATTCCGGCAAAAGCCATAATGGCGATGATGGTACCGCCCAGAAGCGGCCATTTGCTCTGCTCCACAACATCCACAGCAGCCTGAATACGATCCATACCCTTTTGGTAACGGATCAGGATACCCTCAATGACCACAATAGCGTTATCAACCAACATACCCAGCGCGATAATCAACGCTCCAAGGGAAATACGCTCCAGCGCGACCCCGGCCATCTGAATAAATATGAATGATCCGCAAATAGTAATCAGCAGAATGGCCCCGATCAGCAACCCGGACTGTATACCCATGAAAAGCAGCAGCACGATGATGACGATAGCCACTGCCTCGGCAAGGTTGATAACAAAGGAATTAACCGCATTATCCACCCTGCTGGGCTGGAAATAGACCTCTTCTACATTAACACCTACCGGGGTCTGGCCCTGCAACTGCTGTAGCTTGGCATTGATTGCATGGCCCAATTCAACCACGTTGGCAGCAGGATTCCCGGCAATACCGATGGCTACGGCATTGTGTCCGTTAAAGCTCATTATCTGGGATGGAGGACTCTGGTAGCCACGATGGATTTCCGCCACATCGCGCAGCGGAACCAGCCTGCCGGAACCGTCACGGATGAACAGATCACCTAGATCTTCAACTGATTCCACCCCGCCGGAAGGCGCGATCTCGAGATACTCCCTGCCAACCTTCACGTTACCGGATTTAACCACAAGGTTGCGGTTGGAAAGAGTCTTGTAGACAGAATCCAGGGAGACCCCAAGCTGGGCCATTCGGGCCCGTGAGATCTCCACAAAAACCGTCTCCTGCTGCTCCCCCCAGACAGAAATCTTTGCGACATTGTCCACCAGCAGAAGCTGCTTACGCAAAAAAGTCACATAATCCTGCAAATCCTGCTGAGAATAACCGTCCCCGGTTACCGAGAGCAGCATGCCGTAAACATCGCTGAAATCATCGATAACAAGGGAAGGCCCTGCCCCTGGGGGGAGGGAGGACTGGGCATCACCTACCTTACGGCGAAGTTCGTCCCAGACCTGGGGCAGGGTTTCCTTATCGTATTGGTCCTGCACTTCCACGGTGACAATGGATTGTCCCCTATCTGAAATGGAGGTTACCTTCTTGAGTTGTTTAAGTTGCTGGGCAGCCCCTTCAATCACGTCCGTGACTTCATCTGCCACTTCCGAAGGATTTGCACCGGGATAGTTGGTAACAACCAGTGCTTCCTTGATCGTAAATTCCGGGTCTTCAAGACGGGGCATGTCCAGAAACGCTTTTATACCGCCGAGGAAGAAAACAATTGTCAGGACTATTGAAACGGTCTTCTTCTCAATAGTCAGCCTTGCAAGACTCATCCGCGGCCCCCGATTCTACCTTTGAGAATTTTAACTTCCTGCCCGTCACGCAGGTAATGCGCCCCGGAAACAACGACCTGTTCACCGGGCTTGATACCCTCGTGAATTTCAAAATTGCTATTAACAATCCTGCCGACCTGAACATTGCGTTTTTTCACTGCACCCTTTTCATATACCCAGACAAATTTATCCTGATCCGGGTACCCAACTACAGCCGAAATAGGCACGGAAACAACTTTCACAGCTTTATTTTCCGGCATGCTGGCTACAACTTCAGCAGTCATACCCGGATGAATGGACAGCCCCTGTGGATTCTCCATCTTCAGGGTCACTTCATAGGTCTGGGTCTCGGCGTTGGCCTTAGTCTGAAACTCCTTAAGCTCCAGCTTGAAATCACGACCGGGATAGGTCTCAAACTTTGCAAGAGCCTTGAAGTCATGGCTGTCTTTTGTGATGAATCCGCGAACCCAGATGCTTTCCGGCACATCTACAACCACATCTAGGGCTGAGGTGTCCTCGAGTTGGACAATGGATTCCTTGGCTTGAACAAATTCATGGTTATCCACGGACTTAAGAGCAATGGTCCCACTAAAAGGAGCCACCAGACGGGTGTATTGAAAATTCAGCTTGGCCCGGCGCAGTTCCTGAATCAATGAGTTAACCGAAGCACGGCTGCTTTCAAAAGTACTCTGAGCCGAATCAAAGGAAGACTGGGCTACTGTGTCGGAAGCAAGCAGTTTTCCATTACGCTCAAAGTTAAGTTTGGCTTCCTTCATAACCGAACGGGCACCAATCAGCTTGGCTTCAAGATCGGCCACTGCGGCCTGAAAATCACGCTGATCCAACACAGCAATGAGTTGACCTTTTTTTACATAATCCCCTTCTTTCACCACAAAACGCTCAATCTGCCCGGGAACGCGAAAAGCCAGTGTTGCTTCACGGGTAGCCTTGACCTTACCGGGAAATTTTCGCAATTCCGGCGCATTTTGATCTGAAATTTCCATAACCCTGACCGGACGTACAGGCTGTTCAACATGAACCTCCTCCTTACATCCCGGTAAAATCATCATAGCCAATATCAAAAATAACAATTTGTTACGCATGGTTCTCCCCTCTTGCTTTTGGTTTGTACCTACTAATCAATCAGTTGATTAATCGCTGGGTAAAAAAAATTATTTCCAGAGTGAAGGGCTGCCTGCCTTTAAAAGAATCGTCACAGTCTTCCGGTAAGCTTCAACCTTTTGATCATCATCTATGTAGTGTCCACCGCCAAGCAGGTAGTCGGAAAAAATAGTACCCAAGACCGCAGTAAAGCAAATATCTTTCACTTCCTCGGGATGCTCGGCTTTGGCTCCGGTTTTGCCTAGAAATTCCGTAAAATACTCCCACCCTGTTTTGTAAAGAGTGTCCCGCAGATCCTGCAACTCTTCACTGTCGTGATTAAGCTCGCGTAGCCCAACAAGATACACATCCCGGTTCTGGCGGGCATCATTAAGAAAAGCAGCCACATTCAGTTCAACCAGCTCTCCGTGGTCTTTAGCTTCGGACATGGAATTCCTGATAACAGTAACCATCCGTTCACTGAAACAGGTAAAAATCTCACGCAACAATCCGGTCTTACCACCGAAGTAATAAGAGATCATGGCACTGTTCACATCAGCTTCGCGGGCAATATCCCTGATTCCAACTGAATTGTAAGAACGCTCAGCAAAGAGCTTGGCCCCGGCATGGAAAATCTTTTCGCGTTTTGTCATGAGACCCAATTAATCATCCGATTAACAAATGTCAATCAGTTGATTAATTTTTCTTAAATGAAATATCCTACCAGAGATCCTTGGTGTCCAATGCCTCAGGTTCCAGATCATTGGGATTTAACTCCTTAAGAACCTTGGGCGCATCAGATTTTTTGCTGATATTGATGACTTCCACCCGGCGATTCCGGGCTCTGCCTTGTGCGCTGTCATTGGAAACAATGGGCTGGTCCTCTCCTGCTCCTTCAACTTCAATACGGGCGGGATCAACATTAAAATGGACCGCAAGGTAATTCTTTACTGCTTCTGCTCTCTTGAGACTCAAAGAACGGTTATATTCGCTCTTCCCGGCGGAATCCGTATGCCCTACCAGCTTAACCTGCATGGACGATCCCGGACCGGATGTAAGGGCTGTACCGAGGGAATCCACCACCGGATAAGCCTTCTTGCTGATCTTGGCTGAGTTGACCTTGAATTCAATTTTCAGAAACGCCCGACCGCCCGGATCGGTTATCATACGCAGAATGTCATCTGAATCCGCAGCAAAGCCGTCCTGTCCGGCATAGGCAAAAGGAACGCAACTAAAAATTAATATGAACAGGAAAATTAGTTTTTTCATGGAGACCTCCAAACAAAGTTTAAGGGATAGTACTAAAATACCCTGTCCACAGCTTTGGGGCAAGGGTTTCAGTCCACAGGAGACCGCTGTAAAAATATGTAGACTCAGGCTGTTTTAATATCCGGGTTTGGAACGGCTCTTCTTTAAATCAGAACGCTTCTTCTTACCATCCATCCTTTTACGCTTTGCAGAATATGGAACTTTGGTTTTCTTTCTTTTGCGCACCGGCTTCAAAACATCAGCAATAAGTTTGGCAAAACGGGAAACAGCCTCTTCCTTGTTGCGGAACTGACTGCGATGTTCTTCGCAGGAAACATGCAACTCACCTCTGGAATTAATGCGCCCGGACAGCCGGGTTTTGATTAAATACTTCTGGCGGTCACTCAGGCTGGAAGAATCCTGCACATTAAACACAAGAGTCACCTTGGATGAAGTCTTGTTAACATGCTGTCCGCCGGGACCGGAACTGCGACTGGCGAAAAAACTAATTTCACTGTCAGGTATGGACAATGCGGGAGTGATACTTATCATAGCTTACGGCTGGATATTCTGTCTTTTGTATGCGTATGTGGCGTACGCAGTCTTTAAGTACGATGCTTCGGGTCTTGCATCGTTCTTACTTTTTTTCAAGGAGAATCTATTATGAAAATCGCACTTCCCTCCAGAGATGGAATGGTCGACGGTCACTTTGGTCATTGTGAAGCTTTCACCATTTTCACTCTTGATGAGTCCAAAAATATCATCGAAGAAGAAAAAATCACACCTCCTCCGGGGTGCGGATGCAAATCCAGCATCGTGCCCACCCTCGCTGAAATGGGCGTAAAAGTCCTGTTGGCAGGCAACATGGGTCAGGGAGCAGTGAATCTCTTGCAGAACAACGGCATTCAGGTTATCCGCGGTTGTGGCGGCGAACTCAAAGATGCAGTTGCCCAATGGGCAGCAGGAAACATCACCGACTCCGCAACTGTCTGCGACGACCACGGTTCCTGCGGCAACCACTAGAATTAAAATTTAGTCCAAAGCCCGCAAATAAATATTTGGAGATAGAAACATGAATGAATGTCCCTGCGGTTCCGGCAATGCCTATGAAAGCTGCTGCGAACCTTACATCACAGGAAAAGAGCCTGCACCCACTGCTGAAGCACTCATGCGTTCCCGCTACAGTGCATTCGCTGTAAAAAATGTCGACTACCTCGGTGATACCCTCGCCCCGGAAAGCAAGCATGATTACGACGAAAATCAGGTTAAAAACTGGGCGGAAACATCCACATGGCTCGGCCTTGAAATTGTTTCTACCTCCAAGGGTCTTGTTGACGACGAAACCGGCGAAGTGGAATTCATCGCCAAATTCAGGCAGCAGGGAGCGATCCACACCCATCATGAAGCCAGCCGCTTCGAAAAAAGGGACGGCCACTGGCTCTACCTTGAAGGTGATATCGTACCTCCCATGCCGATCAAAAAAGATAAGAAAGTAGGACGCAACGAGCCCTGTCCCTGCGGCAGCGGCAAGAAATACAAGAAGTGCTGCGGTTAAGCGCAAACTTCTGCAAGTCTGAATATGATAAAACCCCCGTTCCTTGGAACGGGGGTTTTATTTTCTCAAACAAATTTCTCTTAAGACTTATGAAGTCAGCCCGTGAACGGAATCGCGGACCCAGAAGAGTAGATTGAAATTCTCGGCAAGGCCTTCCTTGATCTTGTTCAGGGTGGCTTTGTCCATGTCGTGGATGCGGATAAATACATGGCGCATGTTTTCCTGCTCCGGCTCATAGGAGGTCAAAATGGACATGACCCGTCCGCCGTTATCCTTGAGGTAATCCAGCACGCCATTGAGCGATCCCGGCTCATTGGAAAGAGCCAGACCGACCTGCACACCACCGTCAAGAACACCTGTGATGTTGATCAGAACCTTGAAAACATCGGTATTGGTGATGATGCCCACGCACTTATTCTCAGCATCTACAATCGGGAGTCCGCCGATTTTGTTCTCTTCCATGACAACTGCGGCTTTTTCCACAGTATCTTCAACGGATACGGTAATCACCTTGCGGGACATGATATCCTTAACCTTGATTTCCGAGAGCAGATAATAAAGCTCATGCATATCAAGGGTGGTAGCCTTTGAGGGGGAAGCTTCCTTGATGTCCCTGTCTGAAACTATGCCGACCAGAACGCCTTCGTCATCAACGATGGGCAATCTACTGATGTCGTTATCCTTAAGCAGCTTTGCTGCTTTCATCATGGAACGGTCATGGGTAAGGGTGACAATGTCTTTGGACATCCAGTTCTTAACCAGCATAGGGAACCTCCTTAGGGGCCGTGGGCCTGTGATGTTTCTATAAGATGATCAGTTGAACAATGCAGTTCAATTCCGCTTGATACTAAAATTCTCCATTTTCCTACTTATATGATTATATAAACAAAGCTCTGCGGTCAATGATCATAAACTTAAAATGCAGAGACTATACATTTTTGCAGCAGAATTAAATTCATGCATCCCCTCACCGGGGGAAAGAGGATCAAGCTTTACGAAAAAACAGTCCCGGTGCGATTTCAGGATTATCAGAATGCAGAATAGCCTGCGTACCGGAATGAACAACATCCTTGGGTTCACCGTTGGTTGCCTCAAAGGAATAACTGCCGGCCTTCACAAGAGCCCTCTGAAGGCCGGGAACGAGAATCTGCACGTCGCAATCATTTTCCCAGCGGGCTTTTACTGAAAGCAGCCAGCTTCCATCTTCGCGTTGTTCCAAAACTCGGGCAACAACGGGTTTGCGCTCTTCCTTGGTCGGAGGCAGTGCAATGGTACTGGGGCCGGATTTTTTGAAAAATGCGGTAGTCAACGGACGGGTGGCGGCATTGGTCAGCTCAGTCATGGTATTTGCGGGCAATGGTCCGCCTTCTTTGGCTTTGTCGATGACTGTGCGGTAAACATCTACCACCTGTGCCAGATAAGAAGAACTCTTGGTGCGCCCCTCAATTTTAAGGGAAGCAATACCCAGCTTGGCCAGCATGCGGACGTAATGCACAAGACAAAGATCCTCGGCTGCGAAAAATTCAGTATAACCGTCATGTTCCACCGCTTCCCAGACATCCTGACCGGGGCGGGTCTTTTCTTCAACGCGCAATCCGGTGGCCTTATACTCAAAACGGCAGGGATGGGTGCAGCGGCCCATATTTGCAGAGCGGTCATTGAGCCACGCACTCAGGAAACAACGTCCTGAAATTGCCATGCACATGGCTCCGTGTACGAACATCTCCAGCTCTATGCCCGGACATTTTTCAGCAATGTCGGACACATCGGATGCGGAAAGCTCACGGGCAAGGTTAACCCTTGAGGCCCCGAATTTCTGCCAGAATTTTGCAGCTTCACTGTTTCCGGTATTAGCCTGAGTGCTGATGTGCACCGGGATATCGGGCAGGATTTCAGCAGCAAGCATAAGCACACCGGGATCGGCAATGATCAGCCCGTCCGGGGGGCATTGGGCCAGCTTTTCAAGGTCAGCCCGGACCTTGGCGAGATCCTTTTCCTTGGGGTAGGCATTGACGCAAAAATAAGCCTGCACATTGTTATTGCGGCAGAGTTCAAAAGCGGCGGGAAGCTCTTCCCACTTGAATCCGGCCCCGGCGGAACGCAGGTTCAAATCCCCGGCACCGAGATATACGGCATCCGCACCGTAAGTGACGGCAGTTTCAAGTTTTTCCATATTCCCGGCCGGACAAAGCAGTTCCGGCATTTCGCCAAGAATAGGGCGGGCTATTTCAGGATTGTCGGTTTTATTTTCAGTAGATGTATTCATGGTCTGATTAAAAAAGTGTTAAATTTTGAGCCCTCTGGACTGCCTGAAGGCCTTGATCTCGTCAAGTACACTATGATGCACAAAGAGCTTTCCGGCCCCTTTGCCGAGCTGGATATCCGGTTTCACAGAGCCGTGAAAATCCGAACCTCCGCTGGGCAGCAGGTCATATTTACGGGCCAGCCCTTTAGCGATCCCGGTCATCTCAATAGTGTGGGAACTGTAATATACTTCGATTCCCTGCAAGCCCATTTCCTGCAAACGACCGACCTCACGGTCCAGCACATCTTCATCAGAGCTTAATAAAAACGGATGGGCCAGTATGGGAGTCGCATCCGTGGAGCGCAGCAGATCGAAGGCTTCTTCGGCTGACATGTTATTCTTGGGAAAATAAGCTTTTCCCTTTTTTCCAAGGTATTCAGTAAAAGCCTCATCAAAACTCTTCACATACCCTTTTTCGAGCATGATCCGGGCCATATGCGGCCTGCCGATGGTTCCGGCGGCCTGACCCTGCACCTCTTCCATAGAGATGTCAAAGCCGAGTTTCTGCAATTTTGTCACCACTGCCTCGTTACGCTCAACACGGCGTGCTCGAACCTGCTCGAAGACGCGTTTTAATCGCTCCGAATAGGGGTCCACCCAAAGGCCGACAACATGCAACACCCCGACCATGCTCTCCACGCTTAGTTCACATCCGGGGATAACTTCAATTCCCGCCTTCACTCCGGTCTCGAGGGCTTCCGGAAGCCCTGCCATGGTATCATGGTCAGTCAGGGCCATAGCGGTCAGCCCGGCTTCTTTCGCAGCCCTGACAAGTTCGGCGGGGCTGAAAGTTCCGTCCGAGGCAGTGGAATGGGTATGTAGGTCAATAGCAGACATAATGATCTCCAGTGATAATCCTTAACTCTATATAATCATCTTCAGCGCAGTGGGAAATGCGGACTTGAGGAATTTGTTTTCTATAGTTATAGGGTAGTGATCAAACAATGCGCAAGGAGTACCTTTATGTCTTTGAATAAAGAACTGGTGGATATACTTGTCTGTCCCAAGTGCAAAAACGAGCTGGAACTCCTGAACGGGGAAACAGGCCTTAAATGTGATGCCTGCAATGTTATCTACCCGGTCAAGGATGAAATTCCGATCATGCTCGTTGATGAAGCTGTTCCCGCTGACAAGTGGGAAAACAAATAATTTAAAATACAAACAATGCGGACAACAGCCAGTCGGCTACCCGCGAACAACAAGGAGTTTCCATGTCCCAAGCCAAAGACGGCGACAAAATCCGCGTTCATTATGCAGGTTCCCTTGAAGATGGAACTGAATTTGATTCATCTTATAAAAGAGGCGAGCCTCTTGAAATCGTTCTCGGTCAGGGAATGCTGATCAAGGGTTTTGAAGACGCTGTCACAGGCCTCACCGCTGGCGAAAAGGTAAAAACAACCATCAGCCCCGAAGAAGGCTACGGTCCTTACCATGAAGAACACACTTTTGAAGTGGACCGCAACCAGATTCCGCCGGAGATCAACCCCGAAGTGGGCATGATGCTTCAGGTTAACACCGATCAGGGCGTAACCAACGTAACCATCAAGTCCGTCAGCGATGAAAAAGTTGTTCTCGACGGCAACCACCCCCTCGCCGGTCAGACCATGATCTTTGAAATCGAATTGCTTGAAATCCTGTCCTAATTTTTATGGGGCTTGCGCCCTGCACAGGAATACAAATCCCCTGCACGATTTTTCGCGCGGGGGATTTTTCTTTTATATCAAGACGATATGAAGTGTATGTAACGATTTTATGTAAATTTTATTTTCCAGAATGTTGACAAGTAATTTTGAATGTATATTTGTAATTCAGACGAACAGAACAGGAGGTTATTTATGGTTATCGACTTTGGTTCATTCTATAACTTTCCGTATGAGTTTGATAAAATATTTAGCGATGTCTTTAATCCTCATCACCAGAGAAGAAGAAAGGCTTCATACCCTCCGTTAAACATCAGTGAAGACGGACACAACATATATGTTCGCGCTGAAGTTCCGGGTATTTCCATTGAAGACATGGAAATTAATATTACAGCAAAAGACCTTGTCATAAAGGGAGAACGTAAACTTCCACAAGGAAGATATTTTCGTCAGGAAAGACCATCTGGAGTATTTCAAAGAATAGTATCCATCAACACAACTATAGATATTGATAAAGTTACTGCATCTGTAAAAAATGGAATACTAAACATCGCCCTTCCTAAAATGGAAGCGTCCTTACACAAAAAAGTCGGTATTACTATCGAATAAGGGGGATCAATATGAGTACTGAAAGAAATATAGAAAAATTCAGCCCCGCAACTGACATTGTTGAAAGCGAACAGGGTTTCTACATGTACATGGATCTACCCGGCGTAAGCAAAGAAGAGCTTGAAATAGACCTTGATGAAAACACGCTAATTGTTTCCGGCAAAGCCGCAGCAGTACTTAGTAAAGACGAAAAATTCATTGATCAGGAATTCTGCGAAGGCGAATACACCCGCAGGTTCACCATCGCAGATGTTGTTGACCGCGAAAACATCAAGGCCAATCTAAAAAACGGTGTGCTGGAACTCTTCCTGCCCAAAATGCCGGAAGTGCAGCCCCGCAAGATTAATATTACCAGCGAATAAAAAAGCCTCACTCCTTCATACACCCCTCGAAAAGGGCTCCCTTGCCACGGGGAGCCCTTTCCATTTATCGCTATTCTACACCTTTCTCATTCAAAAACTTTCCTAATTCCTTATCTGTTTTCAAAATATGGTCAGTCAGCCAGTCGGCAAGATATTTGAACACCTTGACCGGCTCAACAGGGTTCCCGGATGTTACCAGCAGATTGAGAGCTTCAGCCTTCATGGTAAAGTCATGATGCATTTTTCCATGTCCCTCTAAAGCAGGATACCCATGTTTCTCCATCAACCTGTCTTCAGTGGAAAAGTGGCTTAGCGCATAGTCGTACATATCCTTTACCAGCTCTTTGAGAACCTTCTCCTCTTCCATATTTTTTACCGAGTCGTAAGCCTTGTTAATCATGTTGATAAGCTGCATATGCTCAGTATCAATGACCCGAACGCCAACAGACAGATCCTCACTCCATTCCAAAATCGGCATAACTGCTCCTTATAATTTCAGATAATAACTCTTCGACCCATAAATTCATACAAAGTTTAAGTATTCACTTACCATTTTTCATGAAACAAAAACACACTTTCCTGCTTTCTTAAGTTTGCCCGCTCCGACTCTTTCTGGTAAACCGCACTAAACCCTTCCAAGGAGGAAATCTTAAAATGAAACTTTTCAAAATATTGCTGGTCAGTGCCCTTTTTTGCGTAGCCCTTTTTGCAGGAACCGCCAATGCTGCCGGGTCCAAGGTTTTCGTTAAATTGCAGACTAACATGGGTAACGTTGTGCTGGAGCTGGATAAAGGCAAAGCTCCCGTCACTGTGGAAAACTTTTTGCGCTATGTAAACGAAGGACATTATGACGGAACCATTTTTCACCGCGTAATTGACGGGTTCATGGTTCAGGGCGGTAACTTCGATAAAAACATGAAGAAACGTCCCACTCACGCTCCTATTGAAAATGAAGCCCGCAACGGTTTGTATAACGACAAGTATACCGTAGCCATGGCCCGTACCAATGATCCACACTCCGCAACCGACCAGTTCTTTATTAATGTGAACGACAACAACTTCCTCAACTTCAAGTCCGAATCAGGCTCCGGCTGGGGCTACGCTGTTTTCGGCAAAGTCATCGGCGGCAAGAAAGTTGTCGACAAGATCGCCAAAACTGTGACCTTCCGCAAAGGCCACTTTGATGATGTTCCGGTAAAACCAATCACTATTATTAAGGCTGAAGAGCTCAAGCAGTAAGACTTAATTAGACCTAAACTATATAACAAAGCCCCTAAAGTATAACTTTTGGGGCTTTTCATTTGCCCTTCGTACACATTGAACTATTTTTATTGATTAAAATATATATTCAATATACAAGACTATATGTTGCGTATTTTAAATAACATTAATCCTTTATCGATAACTACTAATTATGAATGACAACTGGGAACCACCGTGGAATTGGGGTGTTTTTAAAAGAAAACAGTGTAAGCGAGATTATATTTGTTCAGAGCTAGGTGCTAACCACAGAATGGTATGCATTTACGACACATTGCTTAAGAAAGGGTTTAGCGAAACATATTGGCAATATGTGTACCCTGAACAAATAGGAGGATTAATTAAAACTTTTTGTAAAGGTTCTCTTGAACTTCATGTTCGATTCTTTAGAAATGACAAAATTTATGCTGAGATCGAAATTGGTAGATGTGCATACATTCATTTCAGCAAACATCGGTACTATGCGAACAATTATCTTAAGTTACTAATGAAATCTCAAGGAGTTAATGTCCTTGAGTATTTAGATTCAGCCATAGCCAAGTACAAAATAAGCGGAAAGAAAGCTCCTGAATGGAGTGCGAAAAATAAATTTTGCACAACTAAAGTTAAAAAATTGATTAAAACAGCAATGATATTTGGAGACTGGAAGACTTTGAGCTTTCTACTACTGTTGACTGTTTCTGTTATGCCTCAGACAAACTCGGTATTTTTAAGCGTAGCTACGTTTATTCTGATTGTTGCACATATTTTTGCCCCTAAAAAAAGTTAATATCCATTTTCAGAGTAATGATTGAGAAGGTCTCGGAAGTGTTCGTTTGCCTTATTCAATTCTTTAATGAATTCCTCTTCGCACATTGTATTTTTACAAATATTAATCTTGATTTCCAGAGCTCTTAGATTGTTATTCAGAGTAAACGCTAGTCTTTTTTTTGCTGCGGGATTTAACAGAGCTTCTAAGCTGGCCATGACTGTAACGATGATCGCTATAACGGAAGCATGTTTCGTATTAATTAGTCCATCGCCCACCAACTCTGACACCATATTAATAGCTACGAGTAAAGCTCCAGCAGGGACAACCACCTTACAAGCCCAGAACAGCAATATATTTAACCATCTGTAAAAAAAAGTTTCTTTACGCCAAGTTGCAATTTCTTTGCTGAGATAGTCAAATTCAAAATTTACCGGGCAACTATTAGAAGAGCTCAAGACGGTAGGTGATTCATTCATAATTAGTAGTTATCGATAACCACTAAGCTCTCACCTTTTGACAACCCCCCCTCGAACTTTTATGTAAGTGCATACTACAAGCTTCTAAATTCACTCGGAGGAATTTCATGCACCTGAAGAATAAAATACCCCTTTGCCTAATCATCGCCCTGACTCTTGGGCTGGCAGGCTGTCAGTCCGCCTATTATAAAACCATGGAAAGCTTCGGCTACCACAAGCGCGACATCCTTGTTTCCAACGTGGAAAAGGCCCGTGAATCACAAGAAGAAGCCAGCGAGCAATTCAAGAGCGCGCTGGACAAATTCAGTGCCCTGACCGGGTTTCACGGTGGCGACCTTCAGGAAACTTACGAACGCCTCAATGATGAATACGAGCACAGCGAAGCCGCGGCTCTGGAAGTACGTAAAAGAATCGACTCAGTTGAAGAAGTGGGGAATGACCTTTTTGATGAATGGAATACTGAACTTGACCAGTACACCAGCAGAAAGCTGCGCAACGAGAGCCGGGTCAAGCTTTCCAAGACCAAAAGCAAGTTCAAGCGTCTGCTCTCCGCCATGCGCAAGGCTGAAAAGAAAATCGCCCCCGTACTCAACGTCTTCCGGGATCAGGTGCTCTACCTGAAGCATAATCTGAATGCGCAGGCCATTGCCTCACTCAAGTCTGAACTGAACACCCTTGAAGCGGACATCGGCAGGCTGATCAAGGAAATGCAGCGTTCCATTGATGAGGCCGACGCCTTTATTAAAGAGCTGAAGAAAAGCTAGATGCGCTTCGCGATTTTATTAAAAAATTTCGCCTCTGGCGACTTAAACCCTTTTGCAAAAGGTTTTAAGAATCCCAAAACCTCTTAATAAAGCTTCGCCGCTCTATACACCCAATAGCCACTTGGATTAACAACGAAAAAATCCCCGAAGTGAGTACACTCCGGGGATTTTTTCGCGCTTGTTAAGTCTTTTTGCAGCGAAAAACGGCTTAACCGTTAACCACCTGCAACTGTTTTTTTACAAATTCCAATTCGTTTTCAGATTTTCCAGCAGCCTGCTCAGCCAGTGCCTGAGCGCAGAATGTAAGCATCACGTCCGTATCCAGACCCAGCAGAATGGAGCCATTGGAAACAATGCAAGTCTCGCCCTGATCTTCCATCAAGTACGCTCTTTTATCACGTTCCCGACCGTTTCTGGTTGCAATGGAGTATCCTGTGCGCCCCTTCTCGGTACTGAAAATCTTTTCCGAGACCAGCTCCCCGCTGTCCTCATTGTAGTTGAGGGATTCATTTTCAAGCTTTCCGACAAAGGAAATCTGGCCGCCAAAATCATTTTCCAGAGTCACCCGTTTAAGGGCAGCTGACTTTTTCATGATCCTTGTCCACCGATGTTTTCTCAAATGGGCAGTTTCAGTTGCTCAGAACCTTTCTTATCGTCCTTCCCCTTCTTGGGAGCCGCCTGCAAGCCGGATTCAATATATTCCAGCAGGGAACTTTCCGGCACACGCCACTGACTGCCAACCTTGATACCGCGAATCTTTCCCTCCTGAACCAGCCTGTAGGCTGTTCTTGGGTGGATTCTCAGCGTGTCGGCAATCTCACGTACCGTGTATAGCGTAGGCGAGGGTGTCAAAGATTTATCCTGATTTTTCAAAATTACACTACGATGTAGACGTTATGACACTATTTGTCAAAAAATGTCAAAGAAACTCATTCAAGTCACTTCTTTTCTGCAACAATACTCCAACAAGCATCAAATCAACCGAAATTACAGAAAAAATAACGCGCTCACCGTTCCCTCTTTGAATTAATCCGCAACCCACTGCCGAAAAAAATTGTCCTTTTTTCTTAAAAACACGCAAAAAAAGCCCTTCCGGCAGAACCGAAAGGGCTAAATTGCACCATCACAGGGACAGATTTAAAATCTCAATCTAGGATCACGGGGCCATTTGCCGTTGAAACCGTAACAAAAATAAACGGTAAATTCCGACTCCAATGTTGCTAGATGAATCGCTTGATAATCGAATCAATTATTTCATCCATGTTTTCGACGGTGGCCCCCATACCTGCGCAAGTTTGCTCAGCATGGAACCTTTTAACTTTGTCACTGAGATCAGCCACCGTAGAAAGAGAGTGTGTTCTTCGACCAATACAAAAAACAAGCTGATCTTCAGGCGAGAGGCTCAAAAACTTTCGTATAGGTTCCGTCATTTTATCTTTGTCATGGGGAAGAGTCCCGTCTACCTCGGAAAACAGGTTAAGAACATGGTCGCTACGGATCGTACTTGTAATCCCCTCCAGAGAATCCAAAAAAAGCAGGAGTTCTTTGGCAGTATCAACTTCTCCCATCTTCTGAAAAGATCCTTCTTTATTCTGCTTAGCCAGAGGCGTGGAATCCGGCAAAGCCAGTGTGCGCATCCGTATGAAGTCTGGATTTATCCGGTTCATGCAGTCTGCTGTTTCCAGAGCATTTTCACGAGACAACTCCTTCCCCCCAAGCCCCGGCATGAAATACTCGGAAAGCTCCACCCCTGCACGCTTGACTTTTTGCCCCGCTTCTATCTGCCTCGCTTTATCCACTCCCTTTTTTACGGCTTTCAGCACTGCATCCGAACCAGACTCCATGCCGATATGGATACGGTTCAATCCTGCATCGGAGATCCGTTGCATATCTTCGTCGCTGATTTTGGCTATGGATTGGGAACGGGCATAAGAAGTAATACGATCCACATTTGGAAAACATTTTCGAACATGTTCTAA
Source organism: Desulfovibrio sp. JC022 (assembly GCF_010470665.1). NCBI lineage: Bacteria > Pseudomonadati > Thermodesulfobacteriota > Desulfovibrionia > Desulfovibrionales > Desulfovibrionaceae > Desulfovibrio > Desulfovibrio sp. JC022. Next base: position 197,240 of record NZ_VOPZ01000008.1, read on the forward strand.
TATCTGAATAAGATCATCAGGCGGCATGATCAAACTGTTGCCGTCCTGCAAAAAAATGGATCGCATCATACCGTTGTTGACAAAATTCATCGCTGCATGGGCGACATGTTGATCAAACTCTGCGAACATTCCATAGGTTATGCGCTGTCCGCTCTTTTGTGCTTCCTCGATAAGATCCACTGCCCGGCGCATAGTGTCGATGTCTTGCAGCACGTGCTCGACGGGCCGCACGGAAAACTTAGTCCCTTTGTAAAGTCCGCAAAATGTGCACTGATTCCAAGGGCAATTGCGCGTCAACCTGAGCAACATGCTTCCAGCCTCACTGGGAGGACGGATTGGCCCTTGCTCCACCCCTGTGTATTGTTCAATGGAACGCATTATCAGCTCCCGCCTTCGAAAGATAAGAAGGCATCTTCCAGTTCATTTTTACTGTAGGGAACGACATCGTACATGGGTGAAAGAGGCTCGTCATAAAACATGTCCGGCAGCACATTGTCTTCTTTTTTCAAACCCGCCCGCCTGTTGAAATCAAGCTCCGCCTTCATAATTCGATGTCCGAGTTGAGCCCAATCACTAGAATTAAAGGATCTTCCTGTGATAGCAGAAATTGCTTTGTACATGTTTTCCTGACCGCCAGATTGCGCGAACATGCAAATACCCGTGGCATCCACCGCAGCCATGTTGACCTGAGATGATTCGGACATATTCATGAGCATTTTCGTGGCCCCGCGTGCTCCACCCACAAAACCGGCAGTATGGTCACCTCCCTGTGGCGAAGTTGCGTAGGTCACTCCCATGCCCGGCATGGCGCGGGGGTCATAGCCCGCAATAGATTGCCCTTTGATACTAGGCACGCGAGGATGATTGAAATGAGCTCCGACAGCTTCCGGGCCGTGTCCGACAAGGTCTCCCATGCTGGTCCCCTCAGCAACTTCTTCCACAAGAGCAATCGCTCCGGCTCCATCACCAAACTCAAGATGTCCAGCATCCATAGCAACCGCAATGGCTGTCCCGGTATTCATGGTGTCCAACCCTATGTCGTCGCAAAGGAAATCAAGCTTTGCCACTACATCAAGGTCATCCACGCCGATCATAGCACCCATGGCCCACATGGTTTCATATTCCAAACCAGAAGTAATCGCGTTGCCAACAGCATCTACATAGACATTGGAGCAGTTGATGATGCATTTGCTGCATCCCTTATGAGTGGTCTGCCCTCCGCGTTTTCGGATAATCCGGGCCATACTGTCACCGTTAATCGCGTCTGCTCCTTCAAAACTGCCCTGCCGTGCATTTCGAGTCGGCAATGCTCCGCCGGCATTGGTGCTGGCAAGAATGGAAGCGGTTCCGAACTGCGGCAAGACCTGACTTGCCCATCCATCACTTTGTATTCCACGGACAAAATTTCTGGCTGTTTCATTCATAAGCGCAGCATCGCTTACTTCCATCATCGACTTGCCTTGCCGGGAAACAATCAAACTCTTCAGCCCCTTTGAAGCCATAACTGCTCCAAGCCCCCCCCGAGCCGCAGCCCGGCTTGGATTGCCATTGGGGTCTGTTACCTGAATGGAAGCTGAATGAAGGCTGCGTTCTGCAGCCGGCCCGGCGCATGCAATGGATATTTGATCTCCATGCTGCTTGATGAGCGCTTGGGTAAGGGCATAGTTATGCATTCCTGCATGCTGCCCGGCATCGACAAGGCTGACAGAACCTTTTTCGTCGATAACTATGTGATGTAAGCCGCTATCTTCGGGCTGGCCTTCAACGATAATTCCGCGAATTCCGTGCCGAGCCAAAGCCAGAGCCATAGTTCCGCCGACATTGGATTCCTTGATGCCTCCGGTCAACGGGCTTTTGGCTCCGATGGATAATCTGCCCGTATTAACCAAAGGAGTACCGCTTAGCAGTCCCGGGGCAAATATAAGTATATTTTCCTTGCCAAAAGGATCACAGTCAGCAGGAACCAAGTCATTTATCATGATTGAAGTCAGCCCCCGGCCGCCCAGCATGGCATACTGTTTCGGAACGGGTCTTTCTTCGATCACAGCTGTAGTCATATTTATGTGAATGAATTTCATTATGTCCTCCAATTAAATAATCAAATATCGCGAATAAACGATATTCTTTGGTGTGACAGAGTGCCACGACTCCGCCAACTACAGTTCTGAGCTAATAAACCCAGCCAACTGCTGAATACCTTCCTCGTTTCGCTGATAATACGTCCACTGTCCGATTCGCTTACAATTAAGCAATCCGGCCTTTTTCAGAATTGCAAGATAGCTGGAGGTAGTAGACTGTGTGATATTCGCCTTTTTCTTGATCAGGGAAACACAAACATAACCCTTTCCCTGCTCTTCTTCAGGCAGGTGTTCCATTTTTTCAAAATGAATCTCAGGCTCTTTCAACCATTTAAGTATGTTAAGACGCATAGGGTTAGCTAGCGCTCTAAAAGTGTCGTCAATGTTCATAGATATCACAATATCGCGTTTTATCGATATGTCAAGACAGCACTTTCGCTTGAAAATAGTTTGGGTTGATGTCGCGTGAAAGCTATATACGCTCTCCGCAACATCAACCCAGATTAAACTTACTCACACAGAAACACCCTAGAATGCAGACATCTGGCTGCAAATAAATACTAAAATCTCAATCTAGGATCACGGGGCCATTTGCCGTTGTAACCGTAGCAAAGATAAACGGTAAATTTACGAGCCGGTTTTCCCCGAAAAGTAGTCTGGATATGGATGGGCGAGCTGACCCGCTCGAACATCTCCTTCATCTCTTCGTTTGTATTGCTGTGAAATTTTTTGATCACATATACGCAATCCCAGCCGATCTTATCTTCAGGACCGGGCCAGAGGTCATACTGATTCATGCGACGATCAATCCATGCGCAGTAAGTGCGCGGCTGGCCCGGTACATAGAAAGCCAGAGCAGCAGTCATGTCATACTCGTCACTCATGACGAAGACCTTAGAAGGATCTTTAAACTGGGTCTTTTCCAGCTCCACCACCTGCTGGCCGAGGTCGGTCCAGCCTTTAAGGCGATGGGTGGGGTTGAGGTGGTCCGGCAGGGGTACCAGATTCTGGAAGTGAAGAACCACAAAAATCACAAGACTCAAGGTCATCCACAGGGAGCGAAAACGTCCTCTGCGGCCCCAGAAGCTCTCAAATGCAAACCCGGCAATCATTACGCCGCTGACATAAGAGATCACCGCCCAGTTGCCGAGTACCTTGGCGTGAAAACTCCAGACAAAAAAGAAAATCCAGACCGGCAGAAAAAAAACAGAAAGCAAAGCACTCTGCCTGTGATTCAGATTCATCAGGTTACGCCCTTTGCCTTTAAGAACAAAAAACAAAGCAGCAAATCCGCCGATAAACATGAATACCAGCCACCATGGAGTAGCCATACCGACCTGTTCGCCGAAAAACGGCAGAAAACGGTCAAAACGCAGCAAGTGCGAAGCCTTATTCCCGGAAGCTCCGATCAGGTGCAGCACATGCTTATAGCCAACAAAACTATTTTGCATGTTCCAGATCAAGGTCGGCAGGAAGCCAAGGAAAAGTCCTCCGCCCAGAGAAAGAAACAGCTTGCGCCAGAAACCGCGTGGCAGCCTTTCCCGACGCATAAGCAGCAGCCCGTACATAACCGAAAGCCCGGCAAAACCGAGCATGGTGTACTTAGCCAGAATGCCGACTCCGAAAAAAAGACTAATCAGAACAAAAGGCTTGGTCTGTGATTCATTGGAATCACGCTCCAATCCCGGAGGATGCGGAATAGAAGCCTTGTACAAAGCGAAAAGAGCGCAACTCCAGCAGAGAATAAATGGATTATCCGTGGTCATCAGGATTCCAAGAGCCAGATAAACAGGCATGGAATTATAGATGATCAGGGTCCAAATTGCCGCGATGGGTCTTTTCCACATCCGGGCGACGCCCCAGAAAAGCACAATCTGGGTTAAAAATGAACCGACCACCGAGCCGAAGCGTACCCCGAATTCAGTATTACCGAAAACGGAAGTCCACAGCCCGATAATCCAGGCAATGAGCGGCCCCTTGGAGTAATAAGTGAGCTGCATGTGCCGGGTCCAATCCCAATACTGGGATTCATCCTGCACAAGGTTGAGCTGTCCGGTTCCCAGAAACCAGAGACGGGCAAAAGTACTTATGAAAATTATGGCTACAGCCCAGATTACGGGCTTGCTTTTAAACGAATCATTTAACGATGACACTTAATGTGACCTCCTTGCGAGGAAACTTCTTATCCGAGGCTGCATGAGAAGACAACAGCCCGTTTTACGGCAGATACGCCCAAAAACAAAGCCCCCGTTAGCAGGGGGCGGAAAATTCAGGAAAATCTTTTCACGGATTCCGGCTGTTCCCAGTTACAGGCCCAGCTTTTTGATCCTGTCTTCAGGCTTGATAATCTCAGTGACCCTGAACCCAAAATTTTCATTGATTACAACTAATTCACCGCGCGCAACCAACCGACCTTCCACATACATGTCCAGCGGTTCCCCGGCCAGCTTATGCAGCTCGATAACGGTACCCTGACCGAACTGGATAATTTCATTGACCAGAAGTTTGGTCCGCCCCATCTCAACCTTAACTTCAAGGGGGATGTCCAGAATACGTTTCAGACTTTGCTCAGCCATTTATATAAACTCCACTAAAAATCTTAATTAACTGGGGGCAGGATACAGCAAAAATCCGCAAACAACCAGCAAAAGCCCGGCTCTTTAATTTCAGGACCTTACTTGACCCGCTCCACTATAGGTCCGCCATCCTTTTGTGGTTGCAAAGCCAGAATACCGTCCGCGCTTTCAGAAAACAGATCCAGCGGATGATGACTGATAACCAGCACCTGAAAACCCAGCCGCTCGGCAATGGTCCTGATCAGCTCCATAAATCCGGGCACAAGGTCAGGACGGAGCCAGCAGTCCTGCTCATCCAGCACCAGAAAAGGTCGATGCGCTTCAGGATTTAGCCTCGACAAAGCGATGAGCCGCAACCCCACGGACAAAATATTACACACCGAACCGCCCTGCCCGACCATAATATCTTCTTCGCCGCCCTGATTCATAATCTGGAAATCGACCTGCAATTTCTTATCGCGGATAGATGCAACGGCCTTAACTTCGCGATCCTGTCCCAGAATTTCACGGATGGCATGAGTCAGATTGGTCTCCAGTTCGCTCAGCAGTTCGCCAAACAGAGCCGTAGAAAGCTCTTCCAGCCGCTCAGCCGCACCCGGTGCCAGCTCTAAAAAGTCATCGATTTTACGCCCGTCTTCACGCAAGGATAGCCAATCGTCCAAACGTGACGAAGCCTTAGCGCTTAAACGGTCAGCTCTACGTTCTAGAGATTCAAGAGTAGGAATATCTGTCATGAATGCCTCCGGCGGCTCTCCGAGGGCCAAAGAAACTTTTTGGAAAAAGTTTCTCTGGACTCTCCAAAAACTTTTAGTAGGGCTTCGCCGTTTTTATTTGCACAATTTTCCATTACCAAAGAGATTAAAACTATCAAAAGGTTTTGGGATTCTTAAACCCTTTTGCAAAAGGGTTTAAGCCGCCGGAGGCATTCTTACCCCTGCTCTAGATTATCCAAGCCCTCTTTAATCGACATGATGTGCGCACGGTATTCGGTGACCAGCCGTGCGTTTTCGGACTTTTTTTCTTCCAGCAGCTTGGCAAGCTCCTGCGGGTCGCTAGTTCCGTACTGCGCTTTGGCTTCTTCTTCGAGAGAGGCAAGCTGGCTGGTGGTACTGGCTAATTCCTGCTCAGTACGGATTTTCTTATCATGCAACCATTTATGTTGCTCTTTGAGTAGATTCAATTCCTGCTCAAGACCGTTAGCGGGCTGATTTGCACCGTTATTCATTGCCATCGGTAACCTCCGTATACAATTCCCAGATGAGCGTGCTTTCCGGCTCTTCCGGGTCAATATTATCTGTTAAAAACTGCTTCAAGCCCTCGCCCTCATGGGTCCTTTTCCATGCCAGCCGCTCAAGGCCCTGTAAAAATTTTGATTCCGCTGCTTCCGCATCTTCAGCTTCAGGTAAAAATTCCTGATTCGGGAATACCTCATAAAAATAGCGGTGTGGGATTTCCCATTTTTCAAGATCCTCGCACTCCGGGGTCCAGATTGCTCCCTGCGGTTTACGCTCAAGGGCCAACCGGGAAAAAACCAGCCGGGTGATGTTACCGGGGTTGGCCCACGTGGTCATGCCTTTGGTGATCGATTCACGCGGGCGATGGATATGCCCGTTGATAATCCAATCTATGCCCGATTTTTCTTTAATGGCATGCTGTTTTTTCTCGCACTCAGGAAAAGAAATATTGTGATGGGTCACCCAGACCACTTTAATATATTTGCCATCTTCGCGCTCAAATTCCTTGGGAATGGGAGTGGAATCAGGAGAAGCACCGACCAGCACCAGCCCTTGCGGAGTTTGCAGCTCAAAGGCCGGACCCTGCTCACTCACCATCCGGATTACACCTGCGGCATCAAGTACTGCCATGGAAACATCCGGGGTGAATCGGGCCTGATATTTATCATGATTACCCACCAGCACGAACGGTTTGTACTGCGCGAACAACCCGATCATATCCACCAGCAGGGAATTGCCGTTATCACGCGGCCAATGAAAGAGGTCACCAAGAATAAGCGGGACCATATCCAGCTCTTCCGCACGCTTGAAACAGGCTTCAAGCTTATCCAGCACATCTGCCGCAAAATCACCCAGCCGCTGCCCCGGAGGAGTGGAGGCAATATGCGGGTCCCCGATCAGGAAAAGCCCTTTAGCTTCAACTTTTTCAAGACTCATGGCTGTCCCCGATCATTTTCTGCGCATCCAGATCTCCGCCGCAGAGCGGACAATTGCCGATCTCAGTAAGCCGCACTTCAATACGTTCCTTAAGCTCTGTTTCAGACTGCTCCAGCTCATGCAAATTCTTTTGCGCATCCGCCTGCGCTTTTCGTAAAGAAGAAAGATTGTCCATAACCTGCATAAGCGGCGAAAAATCATGAAGTTCCGGCGGATCATCCAAGGGAGCCAAAACATCTACCCTGCGTGAAATATTCTCCCGAAAAGCATGGCTGCGGGTCAGGTTGCTGATGGTTGCAGAAAGAACCGAAAGGTCTTCCAGATCTGGCGGAGAAGCGAGTGGTTCCAAAATCTTACGCCGTACGGACTGATTTTTTTCTGCGAAAGACAATTGGTTTTGCTGCGCTAGGTCCGATTCCAACTGCTGTACCGGAAAAAGTTCCGGCGGTACTTCCAACCTATCCAAAGACTCAGATCTTGCTTTAAGACTTACCCCGTGGACACGTAGATTCTGCATGCCCGAAACGATCCGTTCCAGCGGACCGGAAGGGAACAACTCCGGTGCTTCCCGCAATTCCGACAACTCTTTTTCCCGCGCGCTGAGGCTGGCTTTATAGTTTTCAAGCTCGCCTTTACGCTGCAAAACTCCTTCAACCGCCGGGATTTCCTTCTCCAGAATATCCATCTGCCCTTTGAGTTCGCGGGCCGTTTCCAGTTCCAGATTCACATCCGGCAGGGTTTGCAATTCATCCAGCTCTACGCGAATTTCATCCAGCTTCTGCTGTTGAAATTTCTTTTCACGCTTAGCAGCCCGGACCCGATTTTTAAGTTCCGTCTGCATAGCCAGCAGATGCGAAGCCTCAGATGATGACGCAAAGAACTGGGCCGCAACGGACGATGGCTGATCAAGCAGAAAAATAGGATTGCGCTGATTACCGATGTGCACGTCCAGCGATTTACCGCCTTCCAGCGGAACCTGATTGAGCCTTAAAATATTCAGAATATCTTCCGGGGTGTTGCGCCCGAATTTGGCATAGACTTCCCATTCTTCTTCGCCGGGACGCAGCACTTCGTACCAGGCAGTAGCCTTCTTACGAATCCACGCCACACGCACGCCGTCGTCCATTTCCAGCTCAACACGGGCTTTCTTGGCTCCGTGACGAATAAAATGTTTGGGCAACGGGTTGGTAGCAATGCAGCGCAAAGCCTCAACAACGGAAGATTTACCGCTGTTGTTAGGACCGGTCAGCACGGTCATGCCCGGACCGAGTTCAATCTCAGTTTCCGCATGGGCTAAGAAATTTTCTAGAAGAATTTTTTTGATCAATGTGCCTCCGGCGGCTGGGGAAGGGGAGAAAAAACTTTGCTAACGCCCAAAGATTTTCTCTCCCCTTCCCCAGACCCCATCCCCTCTCTTTCAAAGACGTTTTAGTTAAGCTTCTGGCCTTTTCGAAAAAGAGGCTTTCAAAATTTGTTCTGGTAATTCTTTACCTATGGATGATCTACTTGGCAATGAATGGACAATACTCAACAGCAGATTCAGTCAGAGAATTATCTTTCTCAAATAGAATCACCGGAGCTTCCATAATCAAGCCCGGCTTGCCGCCCTTCACAGCTTCAAGCATCACCACTTTGGACGGCGCATCTATACGCCCGTGAATAAATTTCATGCGCTTAGGTTCCAGCTTATGGCGGGTGAAAGAGTTAACCAATTCGGTCAGCCGTTCGGCTAGAAAAACAAAGCAGACCCTGCCCCGATTACGGACCATGCGTGAGGCCGTAGCGACAAACGCATCAAGATCACAATCAACCTCGAAGCGGGCCTTGTTGCGGGAATCGTCCGGGCATGCTTTGCCCCTGCCCTCGCTGCGGTAAGGCGGGTTGGAAACAACCAGATCGTAACTCCCGGCGGGCGCAAAGTCCGGCTCACAGACATTGCCCTGTACGATGCCGATTTCTTCAGCAAAACCCAGCCGCCGCACGTTCTCTCCAGCAGCCGCAACCATTTCCGGGTTGATTTCCAGTCCGGTGATAGTCAGCCCCTTATCCGGGTGGAACAGCATGATGCCTAACGGTATAACCCCGCTTCCGGTACCGAGATCGAGAATTCGGGCATTCTTCGGAACAGAGACGAAGCTGCTGATTAAAAGAGAATCAGTAGAAAATCGAAAGCCAGTTTCAGGCTGCACAAGTCCACGGGGAAAATATTTTCTTGATTCTTCAGACATATTTTTTACAGCGCAAAATTGTGCGAAACAAAGCGGCGAAGCCCTAACAAAAGTTTTTGAAGAGTCCAGAGAAACTTTTTTCAAAAAGTTTCTTTGGCCCTCGGAGAGCCGCCGGAGGCCTACCTACCCTTGCCTGCGGCGTAATGCCCCAATCAACATGCGGGCATCGTCTGACTTGAGCAACAGCGAACCAGCCCCGTACACCGCCACCCAGACCGGGATAAGTGCGCACCATAAAATATCATACCGTGTGGAATACCATGCGCCTGCCCCGATCAATGCACTGAGCAGCACACTCTTTGCCACGCTGACAAACGGCAATGGAAACAGGCCCGTCCTGCGACCCATAATTATTGCGAGAAACAAGCAATTAAGCATGGATGACAAAGAAACCGCCAAGGCCAGCCCCACATGGGCGATATGCTGCATGAGAAAATAGCCGACACCAACGTTAACCAGCAGACAGAGAATAGCAACCTTAACCGGGGTCCGGGTATCTTCCTGCGCATAGAAAGCTGAAACGAGAGGCCGGGACATAGCAATGAACGGCAAACCGATTCCGTAAGCCATAAGAGCCTGCGCTGTGGCAGAAACCGCCTTTGCATCAAAGGCCCCGCGCTCAAAAAGCAATCCTATAAGCGGCTCAGCAAGGGAAACAAGGCCAGCCATGGCGGGCAGGGAAATGAACAGGATGAGGCCCACACTCTGCTTGAGGGTCTGGGCAAAATCATCATGCTGCCCTTCCACATAAAGCTTTGCCAGACTTGGCAGGGCTGCAGTGCCTACCGCGATTCCAAACACACCAAGCGGAAACTGCACCAGACGGTCGGCATAATAAAGATAGGAAACCGATCCCACGGGTAAAAAAGAGGCCAGCAGCGTACCGAGAACCACGTTGATCTGATAGACCGCCGCGCCCAGTACCGTGGGCAGCATGAGCTTGCCCATGCGCTTCACGCCGGGGTTGTCCAGTTCTGCCTTACCACGCCAATGCAGCCCCATACGCTTGAGATAGGGCTGTTGCAGCATCCATTGCAGCACTCCGCCAATGAGTACACCCCAAGCCATGAACAGGGCTACGCTGTTCCCGGTAAAATAACCGATCAAGGCCGAGCTAATCAGGGCCACGTTGAGCATGCACGGAGCCAGTGCCGGAGCCAGAAAATGGCCCATGCTGTTCAGGATGCCCATGCAAAGCGCAACACCGCAAATAAAAATAACATAAGGGAAACAGACTCTTACCAGATCAACTGTAAGAGACATCAACACGGGGTTGTCGCCAAAGCCCGGTGCAATGAGCAGGACCAGATATTTCGCGCCCACAATTGCAAGCACGGTCAGTACGCCGAGGATGAGCAGCAGCCAAAGCATGGCTGATCTAGCCATTTCAAAGGCCGCGCCTTCGCCCTTTTCTTTGCGCACCCGGCTGAAAACCGGGACAAAAGCCATAGTCAGCGACCCTTCCCCGAACAAACGGCGCAGCAGGTTAGGAATGCGAAAGGCCACAAAGAATGCATCCGCAGGCAAGCCCGCACCAAGGGCGAACGCAACAATAAGGTCCCTGGCAAAGCCAAGGACCCTTGAAAGCAAAGTTGCCCCGGCTACTACCGAGGCATTGCGCACTATTTTGCTGGATTCAGCTGTCATAAATTACTAATCACTCATTTTCTGGCAATTACTGCAATAAGTAGAACTTCTTCCAGCTACAGTAGCGGATTCAAATATTTTACCGCAATCGGGGCAGGATTCACCTTTTTTGCCGTATACTTTGAAGCTGTTCTGAAATCCCCCGGCATCGCCTCCGGCATCTACGTAATCGCGAATGGAGCTGCCGTTTTCCTGAATGGCCAGCTTGAGTACGGCCTGCAATTCAATAAAAAGCTTGATCAGAGATTCCTGCGAAAGATCAGAAGCCTTGGCCTTGGGGTGGATACCGGAACGAAACAGGGATTCATCGGCGTAAATATTGCCGCACCCGGCAACCACGGACTGATTGAGCAGCAAGCCCTTGATCTGGGCCTTGCGTCCGGTGATGCGTTCGGCAAGCTCCTCAGCTGTTACTTCAAGCGGTTCGGGACCGAGTGTTTTGTAAAAATCCCATTCCTGAAGCTCTTCATTGTTCAGGGCGCGCACTTCACCAAACTTGCGGGTATCGTGAAATTCTATTGAACCGCCGTCAGTGAGTCCAAAAACAACGCGAGTGTGCGGTTCAGGAGTGGTCGGACCTTCATGAGCCAATACCCGTCCAGTCATCTTGAGATGAAAGGTTACGTGCAGATCTTCGCCAAGATCCATAATAAGCAACTTGGCCCGGCGATGGATGCGGGTAATCTTCTCCCCGGCAACACGGGAGGAAAAAAGATACCACGGCATTTTCACAGAACTGTGGTTGAGAATTTTAACAGATTCAATTGTCTTGCCTTCAAGAGACTTGGCAAGACCACGGGATATTACTTCTACTTCCGGCAATTCTGGCATTTTACACTTCCTGAAATATCTTATTTATCTTTCTTCATGCGGGTCAGCCGGCCCATATCAAGATCAAAGAGTTCGCCGCGACGATCAATGGTAAAGATAAGCGGCTTATCTTCCTTATGGGCTTTTGATCCGGCCATGTGCATGGCTGCAAGGCTGGTTACGGGAATCCCCTGTGCCTTGGCAATGATATCACCGGGACGCAAACCTTTCTTGTAACCCTTAAGGTCCCTTTTCACAGCGGTGATTACAGCCCTTCCCTGACGAATTTCAATGGTCATACCCATACGGCTTTCATAGGACGGCGGACAGTAAAAAAAAGAATCCGCCGCTGTGGGATAAAATTCACCACCCCGCCAGGGCATGATGGTCATAACCTTGGCCTGCGGGTCAAGTGTTTTCAGCCTGCGGGGAATCCCCCAGCCATGCTCAACGTGCCCGCCTCCGGCAAGTATAACCACCGGATTACCGGTACTCTTGCGCAGCTCAACAGCTTTTTCAGCCATACCAGTATCCCAGAGGGACTGGACAAGAAAGAAACGTTCTATCTGCTTGGAATCAGTAGCATCACGGCCCTGATGCATGGCAAGGACTTCTTTTAATCCCTCCTCCTGTTCAGGCGCGGGAGAGATAACTTCGCTCGGCAGCATGGCCCTATCTTCAACGGACAAACCATCAAGCCCCTTTTCGCGAACCTCTTTGACCAGACGGAAGGGAAAATTAAGCCCACCCATAGTCAGCCTGCGTTTTTCCGCCAAATCGAAAATGGGCTTGAACATGTTGAAATCGTACCGCCAGCCATTTTTCCAATCCAGTTCTTTAGAAAGTTCCGCGACCGGAATCTGTCCGAGATTGAAACGGTTGAGGACATCCTGCTTCTGTGCAGTGACCATTTCAAGACCGATAGCAACCTTTTGATGCCCACGGGTCAACCCTTCGATAATTTCAAACTGGGCTTTGTGATCACAGATGGAGGTATGCCCTTCCCCGACAAGCACGTAATCGGCCTTTGACGCTTCGGCCATGAGCTTATCAAACGGCAGGGAATCGCCTACCGGGTCAAGATAATCCCCGGAACAAGGCAGGAATGAGACAGCCATTTCAGGTGGAAGACTCTTTTTCACACATCCGCCGAGCACAAAAAAAAGTGCGCAAAGGACCAGAACGGTCCTTGCGCACTTGTTAACTATATTGCAAGCCATACTGGGCTAGTCCCAGTTACGCTTATCTTCAATGGGTCTGATCTGCGGAGGCAGTGAGCCGGGAGTCAGAACCTTGAGGATGGGGCGCAGCTTGATCTTTTCACGGAACATGTGCAGCAGCTCATCTTCACGCTTAAAGTTGGAGACCTCAATATTCAGGGTCATCTCATCAATGCCGCCGGGGTTGGTAACTTCGATCTGCCAGCGTTTGACTTCTTCGAAGTGAGCCATAACCTGCTCCACCTGATGGGGGTATACGAACATCCCCTTGATACGTGCGGTGGTATCCACGCGACCGACAATATTGCCGAGACGCGGTGTGGAACGTCCGCAAGGACATGGGCTGCGGTCGATGTAGCTCAGATCGCCGGTGGCGAGTCTGATCAGCGGGTAGGTTTTGTTGAAAGCGGTGATTACGATTTCGCCAACCTCGCCGTCCTTGAGCGGAATACCGGTATCAGGATGGCAGATTTCAACAAAAGCACGGTTGGTGATGTGCAGACCATTTTTGTGGTAGCACTCGTAACCGATACAACCGACATCTGCGGTTCCGTAGCCCTGACGCATGATCAGGTCGAATTTCTTCTCCAGATCGGAACGCATTTTCTCGGAGAATTTTTCCCCGGTGACAAATGCAACTTCAAGGTACAGATCCTTACGCAGGTTCAAACCGGCTTCTTCCGCCTTCTGAGCCAGATGCATAAGGTAGCTGGGGGTACCGACATAGCCGGTAACGCGCAGTTTCTGCATAATTTCAAGCTGGCTGTTGGTAGAACCGGGACCAGCAGGAACAACCGCACAATTCAGATTGCGCAGAGGTTCTTCAAACATGAGTCCTGCGGGAGCCAGATGATAGTTAAAGGTAATCTGGGCTACGTCTCCGGAACGGAAACCCGCAGCGTAGAAACCTTCAGTCCATCCCCAGTAATCTTCGGAACGGTCTTCGGGATCGAAGATGGGACCGGGAGACAAAAAGATACGGCGTAGTTCACCGAGATCTTTGGTCAGGAGTCCGCCGAGACGGGGTCCCATGGATTGCAGAAAGATCAATTCTTTCTTTTTTAAGATAGGTATATGTTTAAGGTCAGCAAGTTCTTTAAACTTATCGACCTGAAACTGTGCTCTGTCGAAGCGTTTTTTGACATCTTCAGAATAACGGTAGGCATAGGTCAGAAGTTCTTTGAGCTGCAAAGCGCAATATTGGCGTCTTTCACCTTCATCAAGTACTTCGCGACGGCTGTAGATGCCTTCGGTACGGTCTTTACGTGTCATTTATAGATTTCCTCCATAATTTATTGCTGAGCAAGGAGTCGGCACTCCACTCAGCTTAGACAACATATGTAAAATTAACTCATTTGTCAACTTTCATAACTTTTATCCATTAATTTCAGTACAATAACTCAAAACGACGTTTTCTCAAGGTATATTGAGGAAACATAATTCTAACACCAAAACAAAAAAAATAAACTTTTTCATTTTTTTTGTTGACAGAAAGATGCTGTCTGGATAAAAGCTTCTTCGTTCGCACGGATGGGTCGTTAACTCAGTTGGTAGAGTATCTGCCTTTTAAGCAGAGAGTCGCTGGTTCGAGCCCAGCACGACCCACCACTTAACATTCGGCGAACACACTCCGCAAAATGCGGAAATGATCTTTCAAAACAGCGGTCATTAAATTGATTACAAAAAAAGCTTGACAGACATTAAGCCAATTGCTAATCTTGATAGACGCGCTTTAAAATATATGGGTCGTTAACTCAGTTGGTAGAGTATCTGCCTTTTAAGCAGAGAGTCGCTGGTTCGAGCCCAGCACGACCCACCATTTTGAAAGAAAAGGGCATTTCATCTAAAGATGAAATGCCCTTTTTCTGTTTGTGATCAGCCTTCAGACACCCACCCCTTTTCTGGCATGATGCTCCATAAACATAATAAATTTTTCGATCAGCGTTGCTTTCTTCCAAAGAAACTTTGGCAGCGGCGGCCCGTTTTCACAAATCTTTCTCAATCCTTCTTCGTATGAAACTTTACCCATAATGAAATAGATGAGTGCCGTAAGCACAATGCCTGCCGCCAGGACCGGCTTAATAACGATAAAAATTTTCAAGATAAAGATGAATAAACCTGCAAAAGCAGCCAGCACGAATCTTTCCAGCCAATAGCCTTCTTTCAACGGCAAAAACCGTATCTCATCATCGCTCATGGAGGTGGTGAGATAAATAGAATTTGAATTGAACAAAAATATAACCGGGAGCAACAGCAGACCGAGCCAATATGATCCAGTTAAAAAGGCGGCCAAGCCAGCCTGAAAAAACATAAAAACAATGTGGCAGGCTACCGAGATGATCCGGCCAATGACTGTCTTGAAATATTTCCAACTCAGCGAAACGTCCGGCCGGGAACCGATCAGAACGAACATTGCAGAGACCGTTAGAAGGACAAGTGAGATTTGAATTACGCTTTCATCCTCATAGGAGTAAAGAACTAAGAGAATTGTTCCATAGGAAATCAATATCAAGAGGATATTCATCCATATCGTTGTAAAAAATTCCCCGAAAAATCGAATCAGATACATTTTTATCCCACAATAGTCTTCAGCCACCTCTTACTATGGCACCACATGAGTAAATTAATTAACCATCAATATTGCTTCAATTAACAGACTCTTGAAGAGGCGGAGAGTTTTCGTAAACTTCCTTGAATTCATCTTCATATGTAATTTTGCCCATGACGTAATAAGTCAGAGCCACAAGTATTATGGAAGCAGCCATAAACGGTATAAAATCAATTTTTTCTTTGAGCATCAGATAGACTGAAGGGCCAAAGAACAAAACATTTGCAAAAACAGCCAGCACGAGCTTCAACACCCACGACCAGCCTTTCATCGGAGCGGTTTTAATATCTTCGTAATTCTTAGCAGTGGCGATAAAAATAAAACTTGAGAATAAAGACAGCAGAACTGGAACTAGAGCCGCTCCTACCCAGTATGAAGACGTAAAAAAAGCCACGACGAAGGCCAGCCCATGCAAAATGACAATTGCAAAAGCAACAGTCAAAGCGCGGGTGACAACCATGCCTAAGTATTCAAAACAGAATGAGAAATTTTTGCGTGTAGAAATCAGAACAAGCATGACCGATATTATCGAACCTGTCTCCGACCCCATCATCATAGCATCCTCATCACTATAAGAGTTAGCGACAAGTAAGCCGTAAAATATCAAGATCAAAAAAAAGTTATCTTTTATGATCCTGAAAAATTCCCGGACAAATCGAACAAAATTCATAATCACCCTCCCCGCAATCGCATTGTCTATATACTACAAGCTAGCATATAGGGCAAAGTCTGACAATCAACCTGAAATCAAAAAAGAAAGCCCCGTTAATGACACCAATCATTAACGGGGCGAAGCTTATTAAAAGTTTTTGGAATTTTAAAACCGATCAAACCCGTCATCTTCAGGAGATGAACTGCCTGCGGGAAGCATGGGGGTCGGACGACTGCTCAGTTTAAAGAAGGACATGGCCTGCTGCAAAAGCTGTCCTTGACGGGAAAGCTCTTCAGAGGTGGAAGCCATTTCCTCAGAAGCGGAAGCATTCTGCTGGATAACCGTATCAAGCTGCTGGATTGCCTTGTTGATCTGGCTGACACCGCTATTCTGCTCATTGCTGGCTGCTGCGATTTCCTGGACCAGCTCAGCAGTCCTACTGATACTGGGGACCAACTCCTGAAGCATGCCCCCGGCCTTTTCCGCCACTACAACGGAAGAGGAGGAAAGCTCGCTGATTTCAGCAGCGGCTATCCCACTGCGCTCGGCAAGTTTGCGAACCTCGGCCGCAACAACGGCGAATCCCTTGCCGTGCTCCCCTGCCCTTGCAGCTTCAATTGCCGCATTAAGAGCCAGCAGGTTGGTCTGACGGGCAATCTCTTCAATTATCATAATCTTTTCAGCAATGCTCTTCATAGCCAACACAGCCTCACCCACAGCATCGGCACTCTGAGAAGCCTGAGACTGGGATTTTTCAGCAACACCTTCAGTCTGGACGGCATTTTCAGCATTCTGCTTGATGTTGGCAGCCATCTCTTCCATGGAAGATGAAACCTCTTCAATGGAGGCAGCCTGTTCGGTAGCCCCCTGTGACAAACTTTCAGCTGAAGCGGAAAGCTCTTCACTGCCGCTGGCCACACTGTCGGAAGCGTTATTCACATCACCCACAACATTGCGCAGCCTGTGAACCATGTTGCGCATGCCATCTGCAAGCTTACCAAGTTCATCCTTACGTTGTAGATCAACATCTGCGGAAAGATCACCATCACTGACCTCAGCCACAAAATCCAATCCCTTATTGAGAGGACCGAGAATTCCCTTGGCAATAATCCAGGCCATGAGAATACCGATGATAAGGGCCACCGCACTTACAACAACAATCCCCTGCCTTGTAGCCGCTGCGGCATCAAGCATTTCCTGATCGGTCATGATATTTTCAGCTACGACTCCGCGCACTTCGGTCAAAATATCCTGTACAGCAACAAGCGCGGGAGCTGTTACCGTAGCGTAAATATTTGTTGCCTCGGCAAGAATCTTAAGCTCACCCTCATGCCAGTCAATCAGGGCATCAATCCTGCCCAGAGTTTCCAACGCGAATTTTTCAACATGCTCAGAAAAATATCTCTGCGCCCCGACACGGTCCCCGCGAGCAAGGTATTCATTCAAGACCTGAACTGTTTCATGAAGCTTTGTATGCGGCTTATAAACTTTAGCTAAAAGTTCACCGAATTCAGGATGCTGTTTGGCCATATCCTTTACTTTTGCGGAGTAAAGCCACTTACCCAACCCACACTTATGAGGATTGGCCTGCACAGTTATTGATCTGGACTCCGGATTCATAAGCTGCTTGAGCACGGCGATCATCCAATTAAGATGATCCGCCTTCTTCTCTCTTAAAAAGCTGCCCATGGTAGGGTCTACATCTTCATACTTTTCTTCAATCGCAATTGCAGATTTGTGCAGCTTATTATGGTGGGATTCTATCTTTGCCAGCAGAGGCTTGATTTCCGGAACCAGCTCTTCCGCTTTTTTGCGTTCTTCACTGTAGTACCATTTACCGAAGCCGCACTTGTGGGGATCGGTCTGCACATCGATTTCATGGACATCTTTATCGGTCAGCAGTCTGTTTACTTCATTAGCCCAATTTAAATGATCCACAATTTTCTGGACAAAATCGCCACGAAGTTTGTTACCTGCGATAACTTCTTCAGCATCAAAAACGATAGTGCCGATACCGGATATGGACCAACCTCCAAGTAGAACCAACAATAATAATACTGCCCCGAAACCTACTGCAAATTTATAGGCCAGCCTCAAATCTTTCCAACTCATGACAAACTCTCCTATGAAAATTTTCCCTCTAAATCACACCACTCCGGGAACGACATTCTTTTAACGATGCTTTAAGCATAACACAGTGCCCCATCCAAAGGAACTATTTAAAAAATGTTATGGGCATTCCATACTTTTAAGCGAGGCATTACTTGACTATTTCCCCTCTCAGTTATACTGGTAGGACCAGCAGACAGTAAGATGTCAGACCAGCAATAAAAGGAATCCCGGCCTCAAAGACATGTAACAGGCCAGAATTATTATATGTGCGCAAAAATGTTTAAACCCATTAAGAAAGTCAGAGTTTCGGAAACAGCAGCCAAGCAATTGGAAGAACTGATCCAGAACAAGACTTTTACTGAAGGCGAACCGCTTCCTTCCGAACGACAGCTCATGAAGGAATTGCAAGTTGGCCGCGGGTCTATCCGTGAAGCATTGCGCATCCTTGAAATCAAGGGATTCATTGAAACACAGCCCGGCATCGGGGCTTTTGTAAAAAGCTACGAAGGGGATATTTTCAGCCCTCTGTCCACCTGGCTGACAGATAATTACGAAGCACTGCGCCATTTTTTCGAAGTCCGTTCCCTGCTGGAACCAAGCACAGCGCGCATGGCTTCGGAACGAATTTCAGATGAAGACTTTGAGGAACTTTTAAAGACCCACGAAGAATTCAAAAAAACAGTTGAAGAAGAGGACCTGCCCCGGGCCATCATGGTCGATGCCGAATTTCACAGACTCATCGGCAAGGCTACCGGCAACAAGGTTCTCTCATCCATTATGGATGCGCTGTACAAATCAATGATTGAAGGCTGGAAGGCTCCTTTGAAAATTCCGGGGCAACCGAACAAGAGCTTGAAAGAGCACGAAGAAATTCTGGCCGCGATCAAGAACAAAGATGGCGAACTGGCTGCCCGGCTGATGACTTCTCACCTTAGTGAGGCGTTAAAGGCTCTGGGAGATGCCGGTTTGAATAAATAGGCAATGCGCGCTTAGCGGGCATTCTCTGCCGGAAGGTGTTGCAACCCTGCATGCGGCAAGGTTGTGTAATAAGGCAGGGACACGCATTGCCTTTTCGCAAATAACGATTCTGAGGAACAAGATATGATGACCAGCGAACAGGAACATCTCCGGCAGATTTTTGCCGAAGCACTGGACCGCGTTGATCCATATAAAATCATCACCAACAAAGTATTCCTTGCAGGCGAAATTTTGACCGTCAGCATGGACGAAGGTGATGTGGTTGTTGATCTTCAGGAATTCGAACGGATTGTGGTTATCGGTGCGGGTAAAGCCACCGCTAAAATGGCCCTTGCCATAGAAAAAATTTTAGGCTCGCGCATTGAATCCGGACTGATCTCGGTAAAATACGGTCACACTGAAGAACTCAAATTTATCACGACCATTGAAGCGGCCCACCCGGTACCGGATGACAACAGTGTCCGTGCGGCCCGCGAAATAGAAGAACTGGCCTGCTCTACCACCGAGAAGACTCTGGTTATCAACCTTATTTCAGGCGGCGGTTCCGCCCTGCTCTCCAGCCCCATGCATGCCGAGGTGGACGGAGAAAAAATCGAAGTAACCCTTGAGGATAAACAGAACACCACCAAAGCCCTGCTGGCCTGCGGTGCTGACATCAGCGAGATCAACTGTATCCGCAAACATCTTTCATCCCTCAAGGGCGGACGGCTTTTGCGTTGTTTACGTCCGGCCCGCAGCCTGAACTTTATTCTTTCGGATGTTGTCGGCGACAACCTTGATACCATCGCCTCCGGGCTGACCAGTTATGACCGCAGTACTTATTGCGATGCTATGTCCATCATTGATAATTACAAACTGCGGGATAAAATCCCGGCCAATGTGGTCCGGGCCCTTGAACTGGGCAACACAGGAAAACTGCTCGAGACTCTGAAAAAAAATGAATTCAGTGAAATCAGAGCCGAGAACATCCTTATCGGCACTAACCGCATCGCCCTGCTCGGTGCACGAGATAAGGCTGAAGAACTGGGTTACAATGTGCGCATGCTGACCTCCCGTTTGCAGGGAGAAGCTGCTGATGCTGCCGACATGCTCTGGGCTGTGGCTCAGGATGAACGCGAATGGGAACTGCTGGAAAAGAAACCGGCCTGCATAATCGTAGGCGGCGAAACAGTGGTGACTTTGAAAGGAGACGGCAAGGGCGGCCGTAATCAGGAAATGGCCCTGCAATTTCTCATGCGGCTGGGACAGGATGAACGAAACGGCGAATCCATCCACTTCCTTGCCGCATCAACTGACGGTAACGACGGCCCCACTGACGCGGCCGGAGGTTTTGCCGACTCTGCGGTTCTGGAAAAATCCCGCGAAATGGGAATTTCCATTGCCGAATATTTAAAAAACAACGACTCCTACCACTTCCTTCAAATGGTAGGAGCCTTGTATAAAACAGGCCCCACCAACACTAACGTCTGCGACGTCCAATTGCTGATCGTTAATTAGTTGGCGGGATTCCGCTGAAAAGAAGACCGCTTCCATTCTTCCACTTCCCCAGGGAGTGGTCTTCTTTCCAACCGGATAGGAGCAAGCACTTCCTTTAGCTTCCATTTAATGTCAGTGCAACCTATTCTATTAATTATAATCAGCACTCACTTCTCTATAAAATTAAGAAAAAGCGCGAATCCCACTGGATTCGCGCTTTTTTATCATCAAGATTCGAAAGCTATTCTTGCAGCCTCCAGACCCCATCCTCACCTCGGCAGGCCTTGGCCATAATCTTCTCGCCGCCGTCTTCGG
The DNA here is from genome assembly GCF_010470665.1 of Desulfovibrio sp. JC022. Taxonomy (NCBI): domain Bacteria; kingdom Pseudomonadati; phylum Thermodesulfobacteriota; class Desulfovibrionia; order Desulfovibrionales; family Desulfovibrionaceae; genus Desulfovibrio; species Desulfovibrio sp. JC022. The sequence continues at coordinate 218,111 of NZ_VOPZ01000008.1, forward strand.
TGATGGTCACATCACGGCAGACATTACCCTGATTCACATAAGCCGGCGAAGGAGTGGCACTGTAAGATTTTCCGGTATCGGGGTTAGTCCAGCTGGAAGTCTCGCCAGAATGGTTGTTTTCCAAAGTTTTTGAAACCTGCTGCTCATCTTTTTTATCCCACTCGTTCCCGACCACATAACCCATAAGTGCGCCGATTCCCGCACCGATGGCTGCCCCTGAAGCCTTATTTTTAAAGGTAAGGGCACCGATAGTGGCCCCGGCCAAAGCTCCGATCCCGGCACCGGACTGGGCTTTATTGGCACAACCGGAAGCAACAAAAAGAATACAAACAATCAACAATGAAACCAGCTTTTTCATCTGAAATCTCCTTGGCGAATTTACTTTAAACCCCTGAAGCATTCCGGTTTCAGGGTTTTCCTTTTAGTGGAAGTAGCTGCTGAAGGCATATGCTTCCATGCATGCAGCGGATTCATGGGCCGGCGGTTACGGAAATCAACTCTGCATCCGGTAAAGGCTCCAAAATACGGAGGATAAATAATTCCATTCAACTGCTTTAATGGGGTCCTGTTCTTCCAACTCCACATAGGACCGGGCAATACGGAACGGGTCATGACCGGGCTGTATCCGCAGGCATCCTTAACCCCCCTGCGCATTTCCGAAGGTGAAAACCAATGTGCATTGCGCAGGGTTGAGGAAGAAGCCCAAGGCCACATCCTGCCATGGGTGAAAAAATAGATTGAATGGCGGTTGAGAAAACCAATCAGAATTCCTCCGGCTGAAACCCTTGCAGCCTCGCGCAACATTTCTTCTGGATTGGAACAAAACTCCAATACGGTCCAGAGCACGGTAAAGTCGAATTCATTATCGGTAAAAGGAAGATGCTCCCCATTGCAAAGATAGAGGGAAGCACGGTTTCCCAGCCGCTTGTGAGCTGCATCGAGCATTACCGGAGAATGGTCCACTCCGCTCACATCAAAACCGCAGCGGTAAAGATGATCGAGAAACAACCCTGTTCCGCATCCCACTTCCAGCAATTTTCTTTTACGCCTAGGCCAGCCGGAAATAAGATGGTCCATAAGCCTCACTTCCTGCTCAAGGGCAAACTGCCCCGCAGAAGTTTTGAACCATGTTTCAAATTTTTCCGCGTCAAAGCCGTCCCAAATCATATTTACCTCAAATTTAATCGAACAATTCCACCCTGCCTTTCAGGATAAACTGCAAGAATGATCCGGTAAAGCAAAAAACAAGTACGCCCGGATCATGGGGGAATCCGGGCGTACTGCTGTAGTTATGAGGAAACTAGGTATGATGTTTTATTCGAGGTTAACCTTGGGATAGACTGTAATTGGTTAACTATGCTTATTCATAGAGAGGGGTTAACTAGGATAACTCCTTCCTATTCACCATTCAATTCTTCATAGACCTTACCTACCAGCTTCTCACTGGGAGTCAGGGTCTTTGCACCGGGAGTCCACTTGGCGGGGCAGGCTTCTTCCGGATGATCCTTGAGATATACATTGGCTTCGATCTTGCGCAGCAACTCTTCTGCATTACGGCCTACGTTGTAGAAGTTGATTTCAGAAGAAACCAGCATGCCGTCAGGGTTGATAACAAATGTTCCGCGCAAGGCCAGACCGGTATTGTGATCGTAGACACCGAAGAAATCTGAAACTTCACCGGTGGGGTCTGCTGCCATCTTATACTTCACATTCTGGAGCAGCCTTTCGTCATTTTTCCATGCCAGATGGGTAAACTTTGTATCAGTGGATACGGAGACCACTTCGCAACCCAGCTTTTCCAGCTCGGCATGTTTGTCCGCGAGGTCAGCAAGTTCAGTAGGGCAGACAAAAGTAAAGTCGGCAGGGTAAAAGAAAAGTACCAGCCACTTGCCCGCCTTGCGTACTTCTTCAAATTTCACTTCAGTAAAACCGCAATCCTCGGGATCGTATGCTTCCATAGTAAAGTCAGGAACTGTTTCGCCGATGGATGCTGTGGTAATGACTTCTTCAAAAATTTCTGTGCAGCTCATTTTCTATCTCCTACATTGGTTAAATTCAGAATCAGTATTTTAGTAACATTTTTTTCTCATCTGTTGAAAGCAGACTATGAAAATCTTTTTCACCTGTCAACAATAATCGTAATCTTTACTAATTAATTCTTAAACAGCTGATTTTATGTAGTAGAACTTCTTTGAAAACAATGTTTAGTTCGTTGCCAACTGAAAACTTTTTAGGTAATTTCCGTTGATCATCAAACTTATGGAGATATAAATGACCAATTCACATGGCTTCAAAGAAATATCACGCGAATATCTTAATGAACTTAACGGCGAGGCCGTTATCTACGAACATGAAAAAACCGGCGGACGGGTTCTGTCCGTAATCAATAATGATGAAAACAAGACCTTCGGCATCAGCTTCCGCACTCCCCCGGAAAACTCTACCGGGCTGCCGCACATTTTAGAACATTCCGTACTTTGCGGTTCAAAAAAATATCCGGTCAAAGAACCTTTTGTAGAACTGCTGAAATGCTCCTTGCAGACCTTCCTCAATGCCATGACCTACCCGGACAAGACCGTCTACCCGGTAGCCAGCCCTAATGAGCAGGACTTCCGCAATCTGGTGGGCGTCTATCTTGATGCGGTTTTCTTCCCCAACCTGACCCCCAACACCCTCATGCAGGAAGGCTGGCATTACGTTCCCGAAGAAGACGGCACGCTCAGCTATAAAGGTGTTGTATTCAATGAAATGAAAGGTGCGTATTCTTCACCGGACAGCCTTCTTTACGAAGCCACCCAGCACTCCCTGTTCCCGGATATCACCTACGGCCTTGATTCCGGCGGTGACCCGGAAGTGATCCCCGAGCTTACCTTTGATGAATTCATGGATTTTCACGGGAAGTACTACCACCCCTCCAATGCTTACGCATTTTTCTACGGGGATGATGATCCACAGCATCGTCTGGCTATGCTGGATGAATATTTTTCCCAGTTTGAAAAAATTGATCCCAAATCCGAGATCGGAGTTCAGACTCCCTTCTCTGCACCGGTTACAGTAGAAAAGAAATACGCTGCTTCCGATGACGGCAACCAGAAAGCCATGTTCACTCTCAACTTCGGTATCAGTCGGGGCCGCGATTCCATGACCGACCTTGAGCTGAGCGTGCTGGAGCAGATCCTTATCGGACTGCCCTCCTCTCCTCTGCGCAAATCCCTCAATGATTCCGGGCTTGGTGAAGATATGGCCGGGGTCGGGCTGGAAAACGAACTACGTCAGCTCTACTTTTCCACCGGACTCAAAGGCATTGAAGCTGAAGATGCACCCAAGGTTGAAGAATTGGTCTTCACCACCCTGAAAGACCTGGCTGCAAAAGGCATTGCCCGTGAAGACATTGATGCGGCCCTGAACACCATTGAATTCCAGCTGCGCGAGAACAACACCGGCTCCTACCCTCGCGGCCTTTCAGTGATGATCACCTCCATGACCTCATGGTTATACGATGAACATCCCCTTGAGTATGTACGTTACGAGCAGCCGCTGGCTGAACTCAAAGCCCGCATTGAAAAAGGTGAAAAGATTTTCGAACCACTCATCGAAGAAATTTTCCTGAACAACAATTACCGTTCCTCTGTGCTGCTCACCCCTGACAGCAAAGTCGGCCCTGAGCGCGAGGAAAGGGAAAAAGCAAAGCTCGCCGCTGCCCGTGCAGATATGGACGAGACCGAATACAAAGCCGTAGTAGCCAAGGCCGAAGAACTCCAGAAGGAGCAGGAAGCGCACGACGCTCCTGAAGCACTGGATACCATCCCCCGGCTCAAGGTTTCCGATCTCGACAAGGAAGGAAAGGAAATCGTCAGCGAAGAAAAATCCGAAATGCTTTTCCACGATCTGGACACCAACTCCATTGTCTACCTTGACCTCGCCTTTGATTTTGCAGGATTGGAAGACAGGCTGCTCCCTTACCTGCCTCTTTTCGGGCGGGCATTGGTCCAGACCGGAACAAAATCCACCGATTTCGTGACCATGACCAGACGCATGGCAGCCAAGACCGGGGGAATTTCACCCTCCTCCATCGTCAACTCCAAGCACGGCGTGGACGAAAGTTACACCCGCTTTGTGCTACGCGGTAAGTCCACAGCCGAACGCAGTGCCGATCTGCTTTCCATCATGGGTGAACTGCTGCGTGAAGCATCTTTAGACAACAAGGAGCGCATCCGCCAGCTGGTACTTGAATCCAAGGCCCGCAAGGAGCAGGCCCTTGTTCCATCCGGGCACATTATGGCTGCCACGCGCATGAAAGCCCGCTTCAACGAAGCCGGATACATCAACGAGCTTATGAACGGTATTTCCGGCCTTGAGTTCCTGCGTGAACTGGCCCAGCGCATGGATAATGATTTTGATTCCGTGGTCGCTGATCTTGAAGAAATCCGGGCCACCATCCTCAATCAGGCCAATCTGCTCACCAACGTAACTATTGACTCCAAGACCTTCGGTTCTGTTGAAAATTCCATTGCAGACATGCTTGGAACCCTACCTGCTGGCAGCAAAACCGTTGCCCAGCGTAAACGCACCTCCTTTTCAAAAGCTGAAGGTTTGTGCATTCCCGCGCAGGTCAACTATGTTGCCAAGGGTGCCGATGTATATGAACACGGTTATGAATATTCCGGTGCAGCGCACGTAATCAGCCGTTATCTGCGTACCGGTTATCTCTGGGACAAGGTCCGCGTACAGGGCGGGGCTTACGGCTCTTTCTCCATGTTCGACCGTTCTTCCGGCAGCCTGAGCTTCGTTTCCTACCGCGATCCCAATCTTAACCGCACTCTCGATACCTACGACGGAGTTGCTGAATACCTGAACACTCTCGAAGTAAACAGCGATGAGCTTGAGAAAGCTGTTCTCGGCGGGATCGGGGAGATCGACAATTACATGCTTCCCGATGCCAAGGGCTTCACCTCCATGGTACGCCATCTGAGCGGTGAAGATGCTGCTTTCAGGCAGACTATTCGTGATCAGGTGCTCGGTTGCAGTGAACAGGATTTCCGCAATTTCGGTGCTGCTGCCAAGTCTGTGGCTGAACATGGAGATGTCGTGGTTCTGGGTAGCAAGAAAGCCATGGAAGAATCCGGCCTTGATCTGGATCTGGTGGATGTATTGTAAAATGCCTCCGGCGGCCCTTCGGGGACCAGAGAAACTTTTTGGAAAAAGTTTCTCTGGACTCTTCAAAAACTTTTAATAGTTTTAGATAGTTGCAGCGCGATCATTCATACCACAACACAATAAAAACCAAGCGAAACCGTACACTTACGGTTTCGCTTTTTTCTTTCCATCAGCTCTAAATATCCCCGGCAAACGGACGATAGGATTTATAACCACACACAAGAACCATAACCAGTATAGTTGAAAAATACACTCCGGGAGGGGAGATGACTTTCGACAAGACTGATATAGACGGCATTATGCTGTCCTGCACCCTTACGCCTGAAGAACAGGCTTCTTCTTTCAATGAAGAAGACTCGACTGAACGGCAGGAAAAGCTCACCAAACTCCGCGACCAGATCCGGGCCGGGACCTATCGCCCTGCCATCGGCGAGATCGCCATCAATCTGGTCCGCTCCGAAGCCAAAATCAGCGGTTTCGGCTGATCTCGCGCATTGCCGCACCATTTTACTTTACCTTCGTGCCACATGCATTTAAACTGCCGGGTCTGAAACCGGAGGTATGATGCTAGTTGTAATCAATGTGGATGATCTCGGGCTGCATCCGGCAGTACGCCGGGCAGTGGACCAGCTTGCCGAAGCCGGGGTTGTAACCTCGTCCACGGTACTTGCCAACGGACCGGATTTGTCCGAATCCGTGCTTTTGCAGGATAAACATGAAGGACTGGGACTGGGAGCGCACCTGAATTTGCTGCGCGGCAAACCCATCTCCAACCCGGACCACATCCCCAGTCTTGTGGATGATGACGGGCTGCTTTTCGGCAACTACACATCCCTGCTGCTGCGTTACGCAACCGGACGCATCAAGCTTTCCGAAGTGGAAAAAGAATGGTCCGCGCAGGTGGAATATCTACTCGACCACAAGATCCGCCTGACCCATTTTGACAGCGAAAAACATATTCATGCCTGGCCCGGACTTTACAATCTGGCAGGCAGGATTGCCTGCAAATACGGGATCAAATGGATACGCCGTCCCTTTGAACATGCCCCCTTAAACCGCTTTGACAAAGGCATGCTGCGTACCCGTTTTCTACAACTCTGCCTTGGGGCAAGTTTTCCCGGCAAAGAGCCGCGCACGGCTGATTGCGTATGGGGAATTGGTGACCAGAAGGAAAATCTGGATCCGTATCTTTTTAAGAAATACGTCGAAATGTATCGACCTGAAATAGTTGAAATTGTCTGCCATCCCGGTCTTCCGCAGGAGGGAGACGGCCCGCTGCCGTCAGAATTCGGTCCCATGCGGGTGGAAGCACAGTGGAAAGAGGAATCCGAATCCCTGCTGCATAAGGAATGGCTGGAAATATTTAAAGAACTGGGGGCCACCCCCGCCAACTACGGACAGATCGATCCCCGTAGCGGAGAAATTAAATAATGCAACAAGCAGAAGAATGTAAAAGAGATATAGAAGTCAGCATTGTCACTCCCATGCACAATGAAGAAGGCTGCGTGCGTGAATTTCACAAACGCATAACCGCCGCATTGCAGGGAATGAATACCACCTATGAAATCCTGTTGGTCAACGACGGTTCCACCGACAGCACCGAATCCATTATCCGCGAGCTTGCCGCAGATGACCCCAACCTTAAGGGAGTCATGCTGGCCCGCAACCGTGGACAATGTACCGCAATCTATGCCGGCATTCAGGAAAGCAAAGGATGCTATGTAGTTATCATGGATGGAGACCTTCAGCACAAGCCTGAAGAAGTGCCATCCCTAATCGAAGAAATCCGCAAAGGCTACGACCTTGTTTCCGGTTGCCGCACCAATCGCGGCGAATCCATGATCAAACGCAAGCTGCCCAGCAAAATAGCCAACTACCTCATGCGCGCGACCAGCGGCTGTCAGGTTAAGGATATGGGCGGTCTTTCCGTACTCAAAGGCAAACTGGCCCGCTCCATGACCCTGCGCGAAGGTCAGCACAGGCTCATCCCCGCACTGGTTTACGGCATGGGCGGCTCCACATCCGAAGTACCCATCTCCGCGCCCCCGCGCTTTGCCGGGGAAAGCCATTACGGACTGTCCCGTTCCATTGATGTCCTCTTCGACATCGTCATGCTCTGGTTCCAGTCCTCATTCAAACAGCGTCCCATCTATCTTTTCGGACGCATCAGTCTGGTCATGTTCATGCTCGCCTCACTGGTCATAGTCTGGCTGCTTTATGAAAAAGTCTTCTTCGGGGTCCACATGGGCACCCGCCCGCCATTCATGGGCTGCATCCTGCTCTACCTGAGTTCGCTGGGCTTCATGTCCACCGGATTTATCCTCGAATCGCTTGCTAACACCTATGACGCTGTCATGGGGACTAAGACTTACCAGATTCGGGAAGTTGTGGAGAAGGAATAGCTTCTTCCAACACTAGAAATTTTAAAAGCTGGGCAATCCGCAAGGATACCCAGCTTTTTTATGGTTCATCCGGCTCAAGGATACTTTTGACAAAAAATAGGACATGGCGTCCAACCGGTGGAAGTACCACCAACCATCGGGAGGATGAACCGCCATGTCCACAAGTTTGCTTTACCACGCCTTCGGGCTGTCCGGCTATGACTATGTTCG